>CAMLSI010000278.1 GCA_946482585.1 uncultured Lysobacteraceae bacterium | reverse complement strand
CCTTCATCGTCGGCTTCTGGCCCGGCAGTTCGGCCAGTTCGCCGCGCAGGAACTTGCGGAAGCTGCGGCCGCTCAGGTCCACGTATTCGCCGCCGCGGTAGCTGAAGTACATCGGCACGTCGAGCAGGTAGTCCACATAACGTTCGAAGCCGAAGCCGTCCTCGAACACGAAATCGAGCATGCCGGTGCGGTCGGGATCGGTGTCAGTCCAGACGTTGGAACGGTAGCTCAGGAAGCCGTTCGGCTTGCCGTCGGTGAACGGCGAATCGGCGAACAGCGCCGTGGCGATCGGCTGCAGCGCGAGCGAGACGCGGAACATCTTCACCATCTGCGCTTCGGAACCGAAATCGAGATTGACCTGCACGGTGCAGGTGCGCGTCATCATGTCGAGGCCGAGACCGCCCTTGAGCGGCATGTAGCGCCGCATGATCGCGTAGCGGCCCTTCGGCATCCACGGCATGTCGTCGCGCCGCCATTTGGGCTGGAAGCCCATGCCGAGGAACCCCAGGCCGAGCTCGTCGGCAACGGTCTTGACCTCGCGCAGATGACACGTGACCTCGCAACAGGTCTCGTGCACGTTTTCCAGCGGCGCACCCGAGAGTTCGAGCTGACCCGCGGGCTCCAGCGTGATCGAGGCCAGACCGCGCGACAGCGCGATCAGATGGTCCTTCTCGCGCACGGGTTCCCAGCCGAAGCGCGTGAGTCCCTGGAGCAGCGCACCGATGCCGCGCTCGCCCTCGTAGGTCGGCGGACGCAGATCGTCGAGGCGGAAGCCGAACTTCTCGTGCTCGGTGCCGATGCGCCACTGCGCCTTCGGCCTCGCGCCGGAAGCCATGTATTCGACGAGCTCCTCGCGCCGCGTGATCGGGACTTCCTTGACCGCACTGGGACCGGACATACGAGGCTCGCTGGCAGGAGGGAAGCGCGACGTTGGGGCGGCAACGCCGATCAAAAGGGGGCGGCGCCCGGCGGGCGCGTTTCTGCGCCGAAGCGACCGCGGCTTGCGCCGAGTCGGCCAATCGCGGAAGACTCGCGTCTCATGCCCGTCCCGCACCTTGCCCATTATCTGCTGCCGGCGCTACTGCTGCCGATGGCTGCAGCGGCGCAGGAGCTCGCACGCGGCAACGGTCCCGAGCCGTCGACCCTGGACCCGCATCGCTGCCAGGAAGTCGCCTGCGGCAACATCGTGCGCGATCTCTACGAAGGTCTGGTTACCGAAGACGCCGCGGGCAATGTGATTCCGGGCGCCGCGGAATCGTGGACGCGTTCGGACGACGGACTGACCTGGGAATTCCGCCTGCGCGCCGATCTGCGCTGGTCGAACGGCCAGCCGCTCGATGCGAATCAGTTCGTCGCGAGCTTTCGCCGCGCGCTCGCGCCGCAGACGGCCGCACCGATGGCCGCGTTGCTGCGGCCCATCGCGAACGCGGCCGCGGTCACCGCAGGTTCGGCGCCGCCCGACACGCTCGGCGTCAGTGCGCCGGATGCGCGCACGCTGCGCATCGCGCTCGCGGAACCGGTCGCGCTGACGGACCGGCTGCTGCTGCCGATCGCCTTCCCGGTCTATCTGCCGGCGCTCGCACAGTTCGGCGCACAGCACACGCGGCCGGGCAACCTCGTCGGCAACGGCGCCTACGTGCTGCGCGCATGGACGCCGCAGGCCAGCATCGAACTCGCGCGCAACCGGCAGTTCCACGACGCGACCGCGGTCGCGATCGAGCACGTGCGTTTCGTGGTGACCGAAGATGCCGCGAGCGAACTCAAACGCTTCCAGGCCGGCAACCTGCAGATCACCGAAACCGTGCCGCCGAAAGCGTTGCCGGCATTGCGCGCGGAATTCGGCCCGCGGTTGCGCATCAGTCCCTATCTCGGCAGTTTCTGGCTCGGACTGAATCTCACGCGGCCGCCGCTGCGCGACAGCGCGGCGCTGCGCGAAGCCCTGGTGCTCGCGCTCGATCGCGAAATCCTGACGCGCTACGTGACCGGACTCGGCGAGCTGCCGGCCTGGAGCGTGGTGCCGCCGGGCACGCGCGATCATGCGATGCCTCCCGTGGATGCGCAGAGCTGGCCGCGCGAACGGCGCGAAGCCGCGGCACGCGAACGCTATGCCGCAGCCGGCTACGCGCGCGAGCGGCCGGCGACCCTCGAACTGCGCTACAACACCTCGACCGCGCACCGGAAACTCGCACTCGCGGTCGCGTCGATGTGGCGCCAGACGCTCGGCGCGCGCGTCGTGCTGCGCAACGAGGAATGGAAGGTGTTCGTGCAGAACCGCCGCGCACGCGCGATCACGCAGGTGTTCCGCGGCGGCTGGATCGCCGACGTCAACGATCCGCTCGATTTTCTCGCGACGTTTTCCGGCCGCGACAATCCGCTGAACACGACCGGCTTCGCCGATGCCGAGTTCGACGCGCTGCTGCAACGCGCCGCGGCCCTGCCCGCGGGCGACGCGCGCCGCGCGCTGATCACCGCCGCCGAAGCGCGCCTGCTCGCCGCGCACGCAGTCGTGCCGATCTACTTCTATACGTCCAAACATCTGGTCGACACGCGGCTGCGCGGCTTCGAGCCGAATCCGCTCGATCATCACGCGTCGCGCTGGCTGCGCTGGGACCGCGACGCCGACACGGCGACGCCATGAGCGACGGTCGCGCAGTGACGGCAGCATCGCCGGCCGGCCGCATCGCTGGCCGGTTGCGCGGATTTGCGACGGCGGCGCTGACCGCACTGCTGACGCTATGGCTGCTCGTGACGTTGTGCTTCGCACTGCTGCATGCCGCCCCGGGCGGCCCGTTCGACAGCGAGAAGGCCGCGCCGCCCGCGGTGCAGGCGCAACTCGCGCAGCGCTATCGGCTCGATCGCAGCGTGCCGCAGCAATACCTCGCCTATCTCGGCGATGTCGCGCGCGGCGATCTCGGACCGTCGTTCCAGTATCCGGACTTCAGCGTCAACGAACTCATCGCGCAGGGACTGCCGGTGTCGGCCGGTCTCGGCGGGCTCGCACTGCTGCTCGCGCTCCTCCTCGGCGTGCCGATGGGCGTGCTCGCGGCCGCGCGCGAAGGCAGCCGGCTCGATCGCGGTCTGATGCTGCTCGGCGCCGCGGCGCAGGCGCTGCCGAAATTCGTGATTGCGCCGCTTCTGATCCTGCTGTTCGCGGTAGAGCTGCGCTGGCTGCCGGCCGGCGGCTGGGTCGCGGGCGACTGGCGCTATCGCGTGCTGCCCGTCGTCGCGCTGATGCTGCCGAACCTCGCCTGGTGCGCGCGGCTCACGCGCAGCAGCATGAGCGAAGCGCTCGCGAGCGACTGGCTGCGCGCCGCGCGTGCGCGCGGCTACGGCGAGGCGCGGCTGCTGCTCATGCATGCGCTGCCCGCGGCCGCGCTGCCGCTGGCCGCATGGCTCAGTCCCGCGCTGATCGCCGTCATCACTGGTTCGGCCGTGATCGAACAGATCTTCGGTATCCCGGGCATGGGCCGCTATTTCGTGCAGGGCGCGCTCAATCGCGACTACACGCTGGTGCTCGGCGTCGTGCTCGTCGCCGGCGCGCTCGTCATCCTCGTCAATGCGCTCGTCGACGCGCTGCGCACCTGGCTCGATCCGCGCCTGCGCAGCACCGCCGCCTGAACGGCTCCGCGCCGGCCGGGCCCGGCGCACCCTCGTCACGGGACGGACATATTTTCCCGAATGACGTCCATGCAGCATTCTGGAACAATCGCGATCAGCGCGACCTCGTAGTCACCGAATTGCCCGGACCCGGAACTGCAGCCGGCTGACGCCGCGCTGCCGCCTCGTCCGGTCCGCCGCCGGAGAGACGCCATGAGCGATGCACTGCTGGTCAAGGTCCGCGGCAAGGGGCAGGCCCTCGCCGCCGCGCGAACCGCGTTCGGCGCCGCCGCCGACGCGATCGAACCCATCCTGTCCGTGCCGGCCCGGCGCGAGCCCGGCCTGGGGCTCGACGCCGGCGCCGAGGCGACCTGGATGCGCATCTCCGCGGCGCCCAGCGATGCGGAGCACCCCTGGGACCGCGCCCACGCGCTCGTGCGAACGGCCGCCGCGGCGTTTGCGGCGGACGGCCGCGGCGACGTCGTCGCGGTCGAACCCGATCTCGAACAGCGCTGGGACCACGACAACCGCGATCAGTCCGCAGCCGGCGCCGATGCCGCCGAGCAATGCCGCTTCGACGATCAGGACGACAGCGGCGGCAAGGCCAAGGCCGATGGCGTGGCCTGGAACCTGCGCGAGGCCTTCAGCCAGCTCGCGGCCGCGCGCGATCGCGTCGGCGGCAAGCTCGCGAACGTGCGCATCGCGCATCTCGATACCGGCTACGACCCGGATCACCGCACCTTGCCGCAGAACCTGCGCCGCGATCTGCAGCGCAATTTCGTCAAGGGCGACGGCGCGCCGGACGACGCGACCGATCGCGCGCGCCATCTGCCGCTGCTGAGCAATCGCGGTCACGGCTGCGGCACGCTGAGCCTGCTCGCCGGCAATCGCCTCGACGGCAATGCGCCGGGCTGGCCCGGCTTTCGCGATTTCATCGGCGGCGCCGCGACCGCGCAGATCATTCCCGTGCGCATCGCCGACAGCGTCGTGCGCTTCACCACCGGCACGATGGTGCAGGGCTTCGGCTATGCCGTGGACAAGGACGCGCACGTGCTGTCGATGAGCATGGGCGGCGTCGCCTCGCGCGCGCTCGTCGACGCGGTCAATCTCGCCTACGACCGCGGCCTGGTGCTGGTCACCGCCGGCGGCAACAACTTCGCGCACTTGCCGACGCCGAAGTCCATCGTGTTTCCGGCGCGCTGGCGCCGCGTGCTCGCGGCTTGCGGCGTCATGGCGAACGGTCGCGCCTACGCCGGTCTCGGCGGCATCACGATGCAGGGCAACTACGGCCCCGACAAGAAAATGGAAACCGCGCTCGGCGCCTATACGCCGAACGTGCCCTGGGCGCAGATCGGTTGCCCGAACATCGTCGACATGGACGGTGCCGGCACGTCGGCCGCGACGCCGCAGGTCGCCGCGGCCTGCGCGCTCTGGCTCGCCGAACACCTGGCGCAGATCGAGCAGTACGCCGAACGCTGGATGCGCGTCGAGGCCGTGCGCCATGCCCTGTTCGCGAGCGCGACGAAAACCACGCCGCGCATGAATGCGGAGGAGACGCGCAAGAAGATCGGCCAGGGCGTCCTGCGCGCGCTCGACGCGCTGCGCATCGCGCCGCCGGCAGCCGATACGCTGAAGAAGCTGCCGCCGGCAAAAGCGTCCTGGGGCTGGCTGCATCTGATCTTCGGCGGCGGTGTCAGCCTGACCGCGTCGCCGGCGCAGCGCGCGATGCTCGAGCTCGAGCTCACGCAGATGGCGCAGCGTCATGCCGCCGTCGACGAAGCCATCGACGATCCCGACCGCGCGCCCGAAGACATTCCCGCCGCGGCGATCGACCGCTACCTGCAGGCCGCGCTCGACGAAGGCAATCCGTCGCGCGCACTGCGCGGCTTTCTCGAGCGGCGGCTCGGGCGCACCGCGCGCGTCGCCGGCGGCGACGAAGGCACGCCCATGCCGCCGCCGGTACGCGAAGTGCGCCAGCCGCCGCCGCCGCTGCGGCGCCTGCGCGTCTACGCGCTCGATCCGAGCATCGCCAAACGACTGGACTTCGCCGATCTCAACGAGACCACGCTGCACCTGCCCTGGGACGACGTCGCCGGCCGCGACACGCCGCGCGGCGCCGAGCCGTTGCGGCCCGGGCCGATCGGCGAGTACCTCGAAGTCATCGACGTCGATCCCGCGTCGAACAAGGTCTACGACCCGGTCGACCTCAACGACCGCATGCTGCTCGCGCAGGACGGCTGGCCGCCGTCGGAAGGCAATCCGCAGTTCCATCAGCAGATGGTCTATGCGGTCGCGATGACGACGATCGGCCATTTCGAGCGCGCGCTCGGCCGCCGCGCGCTGTGGGCGCCACACAAGACCGTCACCGGCGGCAAAGTGGAAATGTCCGAAGTACGCCGTCTGCGCATCTATCCGCATGCGCTGCGCGACGACAATGCCTACTACAGTCCGGAGAAGGTCGCGTTGCTGTTCGGCTACTTCCCGGCCGATTCGCACGGCGACGCGGCGACGGCTGCGGGCTCGCTCGTGTTCACCTGCCTGTCGAGCGACGTGATCGCGCACGAGATGTCGCACGCCCTGCTCGACGGGCTGCACCGGCGCTTCCAGGAGGCGTCGAATCCCGACGTGCCCGCGTTCCACGAAGCGTTCGCCGACATCGTCGCGCTGTTCCAGCATTTCACCGTGACCGAACTCGTGCGCTTCGAGATCGCGCGTTCGCGCAGCGATCTGTCGGCGGCCGACCTGCTCGGCGGCCTCGCGCAGCAGTTCGGCGAAGGCACGAGCCGCAGCGGTCCGCTGCGCAACTACGTCGGCGATGCGGAGCGCAAGCTGCGCTACGACCCGGCGCTCGAGGTGCACGACCTCGGTTCGGTACTGGTCTATGCGGTCTACGAAGCGTTCCTGCGCATCGTCGCGCGCCGCACGGACGAGCTCATACGCATCGCGACCGCGGGCAGCGGCGTGCTGCCGCAGGGCCATCTGCATCCGGACCTCGTCAACCGCCTGACCGTCGAGACCTGCAAGGTCGCGCGCCAGGTATTGCACATGTGCATACGGGCGCTCGACTACTGTCCGCCGGTCGACATCACGTTCGGCGAATACCTGCGCGCGCTGATCACGGCCGACATGGACGCAATCGCCGACGACCATCGCTCGTACCGCATCGCGTTCATGGAAGCGTTCCGCCGCCGCGGCATCCTGCCGCGCGACGTGCGCACGATCTCGCAGGAATCGCTGGCCTGGAACACGCCGCGCGAGCCGCGCCCCGACTGGCTGGTGCGTGCATTGGGCACGCTCGACCTGCAGTGGAATCGCGAACTCGACCGCTCCGAGGCGTTCGCGCTCAACAACGAGAACTGCAAGCGGCTGTGGAGCGTGCTCAACGACGCATTTCTCGCCGACGGCGCGCTCTGCACCGAGCTCGGTCTGCTGCCCGACGTGGCCCGGTACGACAGCCAGGGCCGCGAGATCGAGGCGCACGGT
>CAMLSI010000277.1 GCA_946482585.1 uncultured Lysobacteraceae bacterium | reverse complement strand
GTTGCGCACCTGGCCGGTGAGGTTGGACGCCATCGAGTTGACGTTGTCGGTCAGGTCCTTCCAGGTGCCGGCCACGCCGGGCACCTGCGCCTGGCCGCCGAGCTTGCCCTCGGTGCCCACCTCGCGCGCCACGCGCGTCACTTCCGCGGCGAAGCCGTTGAGCTGGTCCACCATCGTGTTGATGGTGTTCTTGAGCTCGAGGATTTCACCCTTGACGTCGACGGTGATCTTGCGCGAGAGGTCGCCGCGCGCGACCGCGGTCGTCACCTCGGCGATATTGCGGACCTGGGAGGTCAGGTTCGTCGCCATCGCGTTGACCGAGTCGGTCAGGTCCTTCCAGGTGCCGGCGACGCCGGGCACGATGGCCTGGCCGCCGAGCTTGCCGTCGGTGCCGACCTCGCGCGCGACGCGCGTGACTTCGGAGGCGAAGCCGCGCAGCTGGTCGACCATGGTGTTGATGGCCTCTTTCAGCTGCAGGATCTCGCCGCGCACGTCGACCGTGATCTTGCGCGAGAGGTCGCCGCTCGCGACAGCGATCGTGACTTCGGCGATGTTGCGCACCTGTGCGGTCAGGTTCGACGCCATCTGGTTGACCGATTCCGTCAATTCCTTCCAGACGCCCGAGACGCCTTTGACCTGGGCCTGTCCGCCGAGCTTGCCCGCGGTGCCGACTTCGCGCGACACGCGCGTGACCTCGGAGCTGAATACGCTCATCTGCTCGATCATCGCGTTGACCAGCGTCGCCGAGCGCAGGAATTCGCCCTGCAGGGGCCGTCCGTCCACTTCGAGGTCGATCATGCGCGTGAGGTCGCCGCGGGCGACCGCGGAGATCGATCGCGTCATGCGCTCGGTCGGCCAGAGCAGGTCGTCGCAGAGCGTGTTGACCGAGTGTTCCATCGCGCCCCAGGCGCCGCGGCGGCTCGCGCCGGCGACGCGTTCGCGCGTCTGGCCGCGCTTGCCGACGAGTTCGCCGACGCGCGCGAGTTCCTCGGCGAGCCGACGGTTGTTGAGGATGATGTCGTTCAGGGTGTCGGCGAGCTTGCCGTCGAGTCCATCCCAGTCGCGCGGCAAGCCTTCGCTGAAATCGCCGTCGCGCACGGCTTGCAGCACGCGCAGTAGTTCCGGCAGCCGCGCGGCGGGGGGAATCACTGGTGCCGGCACGGCGCCGGCCTCCGTGCGAGAAGCGTCACGGCGAACGGTCATCGAATCTGCTCCCGACTGGCAAGGTGGAATCAGTAGCGCAATCAAGGTGTGCGTGGCGTGCAGAAGCATACGCCGACCGGCGGCGGGATCGACGCTGACGCGGCGCACACAAGCCGACGCCTAGAGTGGCGGCCGGGGACAGGGCGAACCAGCACAGGAAAGGGGTAGCGATGAGCCGCGAGGCCAATGACGACGGCGAGACCGGCGGCCAGTTTGCCGGTGCGGACTGGCTGGCCCATCTCGCCCATGACTTGCGCGGGCCGCTGTCTCCGCTCGCGATGGCGGTGTCGTTGCTGCAGACCGGCCGCGCCGGTCCGGCGCAGCAGCCCGAGCTCTACGCGCTGATGCAGCGCCAGATCGAATGCCTGACCCAATTGCTCGACGACACGGCCGACCTGCTCGTGCTGCGTGCCCGGCCGGCGCAGGCCGTCGACCTCGCGAGCCTGCTCGACATGTTCAAGACCAAGTTCGCGCGGCGTCTGCGCGCGGCCGAGGTGACGCTCGACATCGTCGCGCCCGGCGAATCGCTGCTCGTCGTCGCGGAGATGCGCGATCTGCTGCGGCTGGTCGGCGACCTCGGGCTGCGCTGTGCGGACATCGGCGGGCGCGGCAGCACCCTGCGCGTCATCGCCGCCGAAGGCGCGACGCCGCAACTGTGCCTGCAGCTGAGCGCCGACGAACTGCCGGCCGATGCGGCCGCGCGCTGCGACAAGATCGCCGCGTTGCTGACGGCGCCGTCGCAGACCCATGTGGCCGACGCGGCGTCGGCCACCGTGCTGCGCCGGTACGGCATCACGCTCGCCGCGTCCGCCGGGGCGCCGGGTCTCCAGTTGCGGTTTCGCGCCGCCTGACGGGCGGCGCGCCGCGTAAGCTCGGGGCGAGTCGCACCCGCCGCCGTGCGGCCGCGGGTGCGCGCAGGATCAATCGACGCGGAACGACTGCAGCGACACCGGCGTCGAGGTCGTCGCCGTGGCGCTGTTGTTGGCGCTCGCCGGGTCGGTCGTCGTGCTCGCGACGTTGGCCGTGTCGACGATCATCGTCGGCGGCGCGGCCGCGTCGACCGTGACGGTCAGCGTGAACACCGCGCTCGCGCCGTCGGCGAGGTTCGCGATCGAGCAACTCACCGTGCCCGTGGCGCCCACGGCCGGCGTGCTGCAGCTCCAGCCGCCCGGCGAGACCAGCGACGCGAACGTGGTGTTCGCCGGGATCGCGTTGCTCAGCGCTACCGACGCGGCATCGCTCGGGCCCGCATTCGAGACCGTGATCGTGTAGCTGATCGGATCGCCGTTGATCGCGTTCGGCGTCGAGGCGACGTTCGTGACGCCGACGTCGGCCGAGGTGCCGACGGTCGTCGTTTCCGTGGCCGAGTTGTTCGACGGGGTCGGGTCGCCGCTGGCCGCGGTCACCGTGGCCGTATTGCTGAGCACGGTGCCGGCGGCGAGGGCCGGGTCGACCGCAACCGTCAGTGTGAACATCACGTTGCCGACGGCGAGCGTCGCGGTGCTGCAGTTCACGGTGCCGCCGGCGCCGACCGCCGGCGTCGTGCACGACCAGCCCGAGGCCACGGTCGAGATCGACACGAACGTCGTTCCCGCAGGCAGGGTATCGCTCCAGCTCACCGTGTCGGCACTGTCGGGGCCGGCGTTGGTCACGGCGACGTCGTAGGAAAGGTTGGTGCCGGCGACGACCGGATCGAACGTATCGTCGAGGGTGATGCCGAGGTCGGCGACCGGGAACACGCCGACGATGATCGGATCATGATCGCCGGCGCGATACGGCGAGGCCGGCTGGAACACGACGCGCGGCGGCACGAGTGCCGAGCCGTCGGGTTTTTCCTCGAAGCTCGACTCGCCGACATCGGCGATCTCGTCGCTGTAGTCGAGCAGCGGCACTTCGTCGGCGTTGATGTGCCAGGCACGCGCGCCGGTGATCTGCGTCGCGAGCGAGGGCGAGGCGAGGGCGTAGTCGAGATGGCCGAGCTGGCCGTCGAACACATACGAATAGCTGTTCGCGCCGTCGAAGGCCGCGACGAGATCGTCGTAGCCGACGCTAGTCAGCGCCGTGATCGGCGGCTCCTGCGCATACGCGTTGAAGTCGCCGAGCAGCAGCACGTCGGGATCGCCGGCGGCCGGCAGCACGGTCGAGGTGATCCAGGTCAGCGTGCGCGCGGCCTGCGCCGTGCGCGTCGCCGCGAAACAGCCCTGGCCATCGCCCGCGTCGGCATCGCCGCCCGTCGCCGAACCGCTGCAGCCTTTCGCGCGCAGGTGATTGACGACGATGGTGAGGCGCTCGCCGAACGCAGGATTCGCCGCGTCGACGACGTCGAAGGTCTGTGCCGTCGGCGGGCGGTTGTGCACTGGGTCGAGATCGGAGAGCGGCGCGCCGACCGGCGAGACGACGCCGGTGCGATAGACGATCTGCACGCGGATCGCATCGGTGCCCAGCGTTCCGCCGGTGTCGACGAACGCATACGGCTGCGCGCCGCCGCAGCGCGCGTTGATCGCGCCGAGCAGGTCGTTCGCCGCGGCGTTCGCGGCGACGTTCTCGAGTTCGGCATAGCCGAGGATGTCCGCATCCAGCGCGCAGGCGACGATGGCCGTGCGTTCGCGCTGGCGATTGAGCTCGGCCGCGCTGTCGGCACCGCGGCAATCGAGCGTGCCCGACGGGCCGCAGGGACCGCTGGTGTTGCTCGCCGTGGTGTCGATCGTCGTGAAGTAATTGAGCAGGTTCGCACCGGCGACGCGGATCGCGCCGCTCACCGCGGGCGGTGCGGGCGGACGCGGATTCGCGACCGTGAACGTCGCCGGCGTCGCGGCGGCCGGCCGCACGCGCCAGCTCGCCGCGCCCGAACCCGGGCTCGAGAAATCGAGCACCCCGGTGAGGCCGCTGACGATATCGCCGCCGCGGAAGAAATCGACACCCTGCGTGCCGACGGAGAAACCGCCGTTCGCGCGCGGGTAGTAGACGAACTGCGAACCGTCGGGCTGCAGCAGGAACGACTGCTGCGCGTTGTCAGTGTCGTCGAGCAGCACCTGGCGGCGCGCGATCGCGTCTTCATGCGCGGCGAATCCGGCCACGCTCGGCGGCGCGTTCTGCGTGAACGTCGTCGCGCGCCCGCCCTCAGTGAGCACGATCTGGCCGTAGCGGCCGAGTTCGAAATAGTCGGCGACGGTCAGCGCGTCGACGAAGGTCACGCGCATGCCTTCGCGCGATTCGTAGAAATCGTCGAGTGCGCCCACGATCGGCAGATCGACCGGCGTCGGGGTGACCTCGGCCAGATGATTGCCGGCATCGGCGACGACGACGTTGCCGGCCGCATTCGCGTTGACCTGCGTGAGTCCGGCGGATTCCGACACGCTGCCGGTCGCGCGCACGCGCTGGCCCTCGGCGACGGAGGTCGTGCAGGAACCGCAGAACACGAACACGCCTTCGGAGGTCGCCGGGTCCGCATCGGCGTCGGCGTCTTCTTCCTGCAGGAAGAAACCCTGCAGCTGGTTCGTATTCTGATAGTCGCCGACCACGACGCCTTCCACGGTGACCGTGGCGCCGGGCACTGGCGTGGAGGCACCGTTGCCCTGGACGTCGTGCACGCGCGTGATGTCGTCGTTGCGGATCGTGCCGAAACCCTGCGCATCGGTGGCGATCGCATTGCTGACATTCGTGACGTTCACGAAGAAGTTTTCGTCACTTTCCGGTGTCGTGTCGCCGTTGACGAGGACGTTGAACGCATACGTGCTGCTGCCCGCGGGAATCGTCTGCGCCGTCAGCGTCTGCGCCGCGTAGTCGCCGGGCTGCGTCGCAGTACCGTCGGCCGTCGCGATGTCGAAGGTGACGCCGCCGGCGCCGGCCGGCGCGCTGAGACTCACGGTGAACGTGAAGGTCGTCGTGCCGGCGTTGCCTTCGTTCTGCGCGACGTCGTCGATGACGAGGTTCGGCGCGGCGTCGTCGTTGACGACGGTGCCCTGGCCCTGTCCATCGACGACCGTCGCGCCCGTGACGTTGGTGATGTTGACGAAGAAGGTTTCGTTGGTCTCGGGCGTGGTCTCGCCGTTGACGAGAACGGTGAACGCATAGGTGCTGCTGCCGGCCGGGATCGTCTGCGCGGTCAGCGAATTCTGGGTGTAGTCGCCGGGTTGCACGGCCGTGCCGTCGGCCGTCGCGATGTCGAACGTGACGCCGCCCGGACCGGCCGGTGCGGACAGGCTGACCGTGAAGGTGAACGACGTCGTGCCTGCATTGCCTTCGTTGAGCGTGACGTCGTTGATCGAGAGATTCGGCAGCGTGACGGCACCCTGCGGCGTCAGCGAGAAATCGTCGATCGACAGGCCGTCGTCGGCGCCGGCGGCATCGAGGTCGTTCCAGCGTATCCAGAACGTCGCGCCGTTGGCGATGGTCAGGCTCGGAATCGTCGCGGACTTGGCCGTGCGGTTGGCCGCGGCATTGCCGTCCTTCGCGCCGACCGTGCCAGTTTCCGGCGTCACGAAATTCAGCGCCGCGACACCGGTCCAGGCGCCCGAGGTGAGACTGGTCGCGTCGGTGCTGTATTCGAAGGTGATCTGGTCCGTGCGTGCCGTCGCGCCCAGCCGCCATTCTTCGCCGGTGTACGCGAGACCGAGCGCGGCGATCGTGGCGCCGGTGTTGTTCGTGAAGCACGCGCCGTAGGTCGGGATCAGCGTGCCGCTGCGCAGGCCGCCCAGGGCGCGGTCGGTCGCGGCCGACGCGCCGTAGCTGTAGGTGTCGCCCGTGTTCGACGCGCCGGTGTCGGCCGCGTACTGCTCGTTGTCGCGCGCGCCGCCGCCGGTTTCGGTCAGGAACCAGCCGGTGATGGTGAGGTTGTTGGTCGTGCCCGTCGTCGCGAGCGTGTCGAAATTCTGCGTGGAAGCCGCCCCCAGCGTCGTCAGGCTCACGCACTGGGCGGATCCGACGGCGGGCACGCAAAGCAGCAGCAGGAAGGCGAGGCAGGCGCGCAGTGCGCGCCGCGAAATGGCAAGCAGCATGGACAAATCCCCGGAGTGGCCATACGGACGCTTCGCGACTATAGCGTGTGCCGTGGCGCGGAACATCGGCCGCGTCGCCGCGGCTGCGGTCGAGACCGCTGGGAGACAGCGTCGGCCGGTGCGAATCGGCGGCTGAAAGGACTGAGAGATTCGATGCCGTGTCGACAGTCGTCGGAACGGGCGCGCACTCGGCGCGTCGACGGCAACGACAAGGAGCGGCTTGTGCAAGAAACGACATTTCTCCGGGAATCGGGTGTGACCGTCACGAACGCGCGCTTCATCGTGCCGTCGCAGACCTACGCGATGAGCGGGATCACATCTGTGAAGATGTACCGCGAGCCGCCGCAGCGAGGCCTCGCGGTCCTGATGCTGATCGTGGGTGTGATCCTGTTCGTCGGCGGCCTGGGAGCCGGCACGCGGATGGCGATATTCGGCCTGTGCATCGGCGGCGTCGGTGTCGCGCTGATCTATGCCGCCAAAGCGAAGTACCACGTCGTGCTCAAGACGGCTTCAGGCGAGGCGCAGGCGCTGACGAGTGTCGACATGGCGTTCATTCGCCGCGTCGTCGACGGTTTGAACGCGTCGATCGTGCATCGCGGCTAGCGGTCGATTTTTCGTGTATCAGTCAATCCGATAGACGCGTGCTTTCGGATAGTCCTCGTGCACCTGCAGGAACCAGCGTCCGGCGACGCCGGGCACGACGAGGATTTCAGGGGCGTCCAGCGGCTGGCGCAAGGTCATTTCGCCCTTGAGCACTTTCCAGGTCTGGCCGTTCTCGAGGCGAAATTCGGTGCCGGGCGCCCAGCCGTCGATCGTGCCGCGCAGACGGCTCTTGATCGTACGGACGTCGAGGTCCATCGGCACGGCGCGCGGTTCTTCGCGCGGCGGCGCGGCTTCGGTGGCGGCAACCGCGCGCGCGGTTGCGGCGTCGCGGGTTTCGCGCAG
>CAMLSI010000276.1 GCA_946482585.1 uncultured Lysobacteraceae bacterium | reverse complement strand
CGCAGGTTGATGCTGTCGCCGAAACCGCCGCCGCCTTCGCCGGCGCCGAAGGTGATGCCCGGCAGGGTCGACAGCACGTCGCGCAACGACAGCAGGTTCTGGCCGGCCATCACTTCCTGCGAGACGATCTCGATGTTCTGCGGCGTGTCGCGCAGCGGTGCGGTGTATTTCGGCGAGGAGGCTTCCTTGACCGACGTGCCCTGCACGTCGACCGCGTCGAGGCGCGTCTCGTCGCGGCCGCGTCGGCCGTTCGCGTCGGCGCCGTCGGGCGTCTGCACCGCATCAGTCGTCGCGGCGGCATCGGCGGCGGCGGCTTCCGCAAACGCGTGCGGCGCGGCCGACACGAGCGCAAGACCCAGCGCCGTCGTGAGCAGGCGCGGCGGCGTCGCAGCGGCGGAACGGATATACGAGGAATTCGACATCGATACTTCCCTGGCAGTCGCAAATACAGTTCGAGCGGCGGGGCGCGGCGAGATCGCGGCGCGAGCATGGCGTAACCACATTCCCCTGCCTGCCGAAGCCCGCGCACGTCGCGTCGGTCCGGCGATTACGGAAGATTAACAGTAAATAAGAATGATTCGCAACAGACTTCGCGCTCGTATACGGACTCGCAGGCTGCGGTGGACGCAGCGAACCGCAACGTGATGTCCGATCGCGAGCGACCGCTGTCGAAACGAGGCGCGTGCCGCGAGCGAAAGCAAAGCACGGGTTCGCCGCGACACTCTCATCCCAGCGCGGTCCGCGCCGCGGACCTCAATACACGTCGCGGCGATATCGGCCCTGCTCGGCCAGCGCATCCACGGTTGCCGCGCCGAGCGCGGCGCGCAGTTCGGCGTCGACCGCGGGCGCCATGCCCTGCAGGCTGCCGCAGACATAGATGCAGGCGCCGACGGCGGCCCAGTCGCGCAAGGTCGCCGCGGCTTCGCGCACGCGTTGCTGTACGTAGATGCGTTCGGCCTGGTCGCGCGAGAACGCGAGATCGACGCGCTCGAGCAGACCGCTGCGCTGCCAGCGCTCGATTTCGTCGGCGAAGAAGAAGTCGCGTTCGCGCTGGCGCTCGCCGAACAGCAGCCAGTTGCGCCGCCGTCCCACGACGGCCCGCTGCTTCAGCAGCGCACGCAGACCGGCGATGCCGGTGCCGTTGCCGATGAGGATCAGCGGACAGTCCTGCGCCGGCGCATGGAAATGGGTGTTGCGGCGCAGCCGCAGATCGATGCTGTCGCCGACGTTCGCATGCGCGGTCAGCCAGCCCGAGCCGAGGCCGAGGCTGCCGTCGTCGCGGCGCCACTGGCGCACGACGAGTTCGAGCCGGCCGTCCCGCGGTATCGATGCGATCGAGTATTCGCGATGCGGCAGCGGCTTCAGCGTCGCGAGCCAGGCGTTCGCTTCCGCCGGCGCCGGCGGCGCGTCGGGCCAGTGATGCCGCGCGAGGAAACTTGCGACGGTCTCGCCGTCGTCGCGCGGCTGCTCGCCCCGGAGACCGCAGCGCGTCAGCTGCGCGGTCACCGCCTCGGGCGAGTGACGCGGCCCGATCTCGGCGACGTCGCCGGCGTCCCACTGCGCCGGCTCGCCAGGCGGCGCATCGAACGCGAGCAGGAAACACGCTCCGCCGACGCTGCCCGGATTGAGTTCGCGCCGTCCGGCGAGACGCCAGCGCGCGTAGCTCGGCGGCGACCAGTCGGGCTCGTCGCTGCGGCCGGCGATCACACCGAGCTGATGCTGCCAGTGGCGCAGCGCGCCCGCATCGCCATTGTCCACATCGATACGATCGAACAAGGCCTGCGCGCCCTGCTGCCGCAGCCATGCATCGACGCGCCGGCCGAAACCGCAGAACTCCGCGTATCCGCTGTCGCCGAGCGCGAGCACGCCGTAACGCAGTCCGTCCAACCTGACCTCGCGCGCCAGCAGACGGCGCGCGAAACCGGCGGCCATGTCGGGCGGATCGCCCTCGCCGTAGGTGCTGAGCACGAACAGCGCGCAGCGGCTCGCGCGCAGGGAGGCTTCGTCGAGCCGGTCGATCGCGACGAGCTGCGCCGCACAACCCGCATCGACGAGCGAACGCTGCGTGCGCCGCGCAAGATCCTCGGCCATGCCGGTCTGGCTCGCGTAGACCACGAGCGTCGCATCGGTCGCGGCGCCTTCCAGCTGCGCCGGCCTGGCGGCGCGTCGGCGCCGTCGCTGCCGCAGCACGATGACGAACGCGACGAACGCGGAAACCGCCAGCAGTGCCGCGGCGAGCCGCGCCGGACCCGGGTCCTGCCAGACGACCGCACTGCGTTGCCAGGCGCCGAACGAAAGCGCGGCCAGCACGAGCAGCACGAGCACCGCGACGTTACCGGCGACCGCGCGCCGCTGCAGGGCCGCCGCCTCGCTCATGCGCAGCGGAAGCGCGCGAACGCGCTCGACTCGACGATCGCCAGACCCTGCGCCGCGCGGCTCACGAAACGCGCGGCGATGCCGTGGCGCTGCGCGAACGCGAGACCGTGGTCGGCGCCGAGCACGCTGAACGCGGTCGCGTACGCATCGGCGAGCATGGTTTCTTCATGCAGCACCGTCACCGCCGCGAGCGCGTGCGTGACCGGTTCGGCCGTGCGCGGATCGATGGTGTGGGAATAGCGCTGCCCCGCACTCTCGAAATACCGCAGGTAGTCGCCCGAGGTCGCGACGGCGCCGTCGCGCAGCACCCCGACCAGCGGCATCTCCGATTCTTTTTCAGGCGATTCGATCGCTACGTACCAGGGCCGGCCGTCCGCGCGGAAACCCTGCGCGCGCAGTTCGCCGCCGACTTCGACCAGATAGTCGCCGATGTCGAGCTGCTGCAGCGCTTCGCAGACCTGATCGACGGCGAAGCCCTTGGCGATCGCGGACAGATCGAGATAAATGCCGCCGGGCTGCCACACCGCACGGCGCGCGTCATCGCAGCGCAGCCGCTGCCAGCCGCAGTCGGCGCGCGCGCGCGCGACGGCCGCCGCCTCGGGCGGCGCGGCGCGGCGACCGTCGGGCCCGAAACCCCACAGGTTGACGAGACGGCCGACCGTGGGGTCGTAGGCGCCGTCGGTCTCGCGCGCGATCGCGAGCGCCGTCGTGATCACGCGATAGCAGGCCTCGGGCAGCACGACCCACTGTCCGGCCGCGGCGCGGTTGTAGCGGCTCAGGTCCGAGTCGGCGCGCCAGGTGCTCATTTCGCGGTCGACGCGATCGAGCGCCGCGGCGATCGCCGCGCCGACGCGCGGCGCCTCCGGTCTGCGCCGCGCGCAGACCTTGACCGACCAGGTGGTGCCCATGCTCTCACCCGCCAGCGCGCGCACGCGCCAGCGCAGCCAGCGGCGCGGGAGGATGCGGCGGGCGAGTTCAGTGAGGCTCATGGGTCGCGAGTCTCCGGGCTCGTCGAAGCCAGAAAAGACCGAACGCTTACTGCGCCAGCACCTCGAACGTCGCCACATAGCTCGCGCGGCGCGACGTGGCCTTCGGTACCGTCGTGTTCTTGTCCTGCAGCGAGGTCTCGAGCCAGTACATGCCCGCGGCCGGCCAGGTCACGCTGATCTCGCCGTTCTTGTCGGTCTTCAGCGCGATCTCGTTCTGCGCGTTGCGCCAGCGGCTGCCGCCCGGAACGACTTCGACCGCGAGATCCGCCGCCGGCTTGCCGTCGAGCGTGAAACGCAGTTTCGCCGCCTCCCCCGCGAACAGATCGTTCGGGTGCGTGACCGGCGTCATTTCCAGGCCCTTGCCGGTCGTCCTGAGCGCGGCCTCGTTCGGCGCGCCCGCGGTCGCGAAGGTTTCGATGCGGCCGGCCGACTGCGTGATTTCCACGTTCTTGGCGTCGGCGGGAATCTCTTTTGCCATATTTTCCACTTTGCCGCGCCAGCGCTTCTTCTCGCCGTTGAGCTCATAGCTCGCGAACACGCCGTCGTTGACGAGCGCCATTTTGTAGGTGCCGGCCTTGTCCAGGTGCAGGTCGAAGCTCGAGCGGAACTTGCCGGTGAACGGATTCTCCGGCGACGCCGCCGAACCGTCGGGCGCCGTGATCTGCAGATTGTCGAGCTTGATCGGCACGTGGTTGAAGTAGAACAGGTCATTGGAGACCGCGGCGTCGACCGTGATCCATTGGTCCTGGGTCAGGACGGTCGCCGACGGCAGCAGCCACGACTTGTGCGCCTGGGCGGCGCCTGCAGCGGACAGCGCCGCGAATACGGCAACGAGGGAACGCAGAGCTTTCATCGTATTTCTCCTGAACCGGGCAATCTCTCGGGAAGCCAATTTCGGCTTTGCTTTCGGAACCCCCTCGAACCGAGGGGGCGGCCAGAACGCTCGCAGCGCCAGCATTCGGCGGTGTCGTGGAAGGAGCAGCAGGAATGGCACTGCGAACGCGCGCGGGACGCTCAGGGGGCGACGTCGAGCGAAACGGTGCCGAGTTCGGCGCTGCCCTTGGTATCGGCGTGAGCGGCCTTGGCCGGCGGCCAGTCGAACGGAATGCGCACGAGTTCGCGGCCACCGACTTCGCGTGCGGCTTCGACGACGAGCGCGTACTTGCCCGGCTTGAGCTCCGCGAGCTGCGGCTGCTTGTCGTTGAAGTTGAGCTTGTGCACACCGGCCGGACGTGTCGCGCCGCTGACGCCGTCGATCGGCAGGGTCGCGCTGCGGCCGCTGCGGCGCCACCACTGGCGCAGGTCGGCGAGCCACTTCGTGCCGTGTTCCTGCTTGCCGGTCGCCGCGTCCTTGCCGCCTTTCTGCTGATACCAGACCGCGAGATTGGTCGCGACGCTGTTGTCCGGCCGTTCGACCCAGACCGCCACGTACGGCCGGTGATATTCGGCCACGTCGAGCTTGGGCACTTCGATGCCGACGTTGAGATCGGCGGCGTTGGCGCCGCCGGCGATCAACGCACCGAGCACACTGAAGAGTTTCTGTCTGAGACGCATGGCTACCTCGTCAATGGATGAACAGCAGAATGAGCACGAGCGGAATCACGAGGCCGAGCACGACGGTCGGCCAGGTCGCCGGACGCCGCGGCGCATGCAATTGCAGCAGCAGCAGCCCCGTGATCGCGAACACCAGGCACGCGAGCGCGAACACGTCGATGAACCAGGTCCAGACCGGACCCGTGTTGCGCCCCTTGTGCAGATCGTTGAGCCAGGCGATCCAGCCGCGATCGGTGCGTTCGTATTCCACCGCGCCGCTGGCGAGATCGACGCTGGCCCAGGCGTCGCCGCCGGCGCGCGGCAGCGAGAGATAGATCTCGCTCGCGCTCCACTCGGCTTCGGCGCCCGCGACGCGCAGGTCCATCGCTTCCTGAAACCATCGTGCGAGTTCGGCGTCGACGGGTTGCTTGCCTTCGCTGCCGCGGGCCACCAGGGTTTCGCGCAGCGCGGCGGGCAGCTCCGCCTGCCGGTTCGTGACCACGGGCGTCGCGCCGATCTGGCTGGCATGGTTGAGCGTGATGCCCGTGAACGCGAACAGGATCAGCCCGATCAGACAGACCGCCGACGAGATCCAGTGCCACTGATGCAGCGTCTTCAGCCAGCCGGCGCGGCGGTGCGGATCGTTGGCCATGGAAATCGGTACGGCTCGGCGGGAACGGCGCGCCGGCACCGGCGCAAGGCACCGGATTACAGCACAAATGAGAATCAGTCTCAATTCAACGATGGCGCGGAGTACCGCGGGCGGCCACGCTCGCAGCGGCACGGGGCGCGTCGCCGAGAACGGCCGCCGAAAGATCCGGCGGGGGAACGGGACGTCGGCGCCGACCGAGGCCGCAGCGTTCGCGATCCGTTGCGAACCGGACGCCCGACCCGCCGGCCCGCGGCATTCGCCGCAGGCTGCGCACCGCTCAATCCCAGCGGTCGTCGCGCGTATACACCGACGACTGTTCCACTTTTACCGGAAACTTCGCGATCGGCTCGTAGGCCGGCGGGCACAGCACCGCGCCGGTGCGCAGGTCGAAGCGCGCGCCGTGGCGCACGCATTCGATCGCGAAACCGTCGACCGGACCGCCGGCGAGCTCGCCGCCGTCATGCGTGCAGACGTCTTCGACCGCGTAGAAATCGCCGTCGATGTTGAACACGGCGATCGCGACGTCGCCGTCCCAGGCGATCTTGAATTCTCCGGGCAGCAGCTCGGCCGTGCTGCAGACGCGGATCCAGGCTTCGCTCATCGCCAGCGCCCTCACAGCGCCTTGGCGAGAATCTCGAACTGCAGGTCGTCGCGCTTGGGGATGCCGAAGCGCGCGTCGCCGTAGGGGAACGGCTTGAGCGCACCGGTGCGCGCGTAGCCGCGGCGTTCGTACCACGCGATCAGGCTGTCGCGGATCGTGATGACGGTCATCTGCATTTCGTCGCAGTTCCACTCGACCTTGGCCACGCGCTCGGCTTCGGCGAGCACCTGCTTGCCGACGCCGCCGCCCTGCAAGGCCGGATCGACCGCGAACATGCCGAAGTAGCCGATGTTGCGGCCGTCCTGCTGCAGGCGTTCGACATGGCAGCAACAGAGCAAGGCGCCGGTGCGTTCGGCCAGCAGCACACGGCTGTAGCCGCGCGCGATCAATTCGGCGACCGAATCGGGATCGGTGCGCTGCCCCTCGAGGAAATCGGCTTCGGTGGTCCAGCCCTGTTTGCTGACGTCGCCGCGATAGGCCGATTCGACGAGCGCGACGATGGCCGGGATGTCCGCCGTCGTCGCGGCGCGGAAGGTCACGGGAGCGGAGTCGGCAGCAGCGTTCATGCAGGGTCCTTTTCGGTAGTCGTTCGCGCTTCGCCGCACAGGGCAGCGCTCAATGTGGCCCAGGGCAGCAGCGCGCATTTGCGCCGCGCAGGATAGCGTGCGAGTTCGCCCAGTGCGGCAAGTTCCCCAAGCGCGAGCGCCGGCACCTCGCCGGCGATCAGCGCCGCGAAGGCCTGCTGCAGCGGCGCGATCTCGGCGGCCGACAGCCCCTGCACCGTATCACCGAGCAGCGATGCGGTCGCGGTGGTGATCGCGCAGCATTCGCCGCGGAAGCCGTATTCCGCGATGCGGCCGTCGGCGTCGACACGCAGCTCGATGCGCAGCGCATCGCCGCAGAGCGCATTCACGCCGTCGCTCGCATGCGACGGCTGCGCCAACGGACCGTAGCGCCGCGGCGCCCGGTGATGCGCGAGCACGATGTCGCGGTAGAGCATACTCA
>CAMLSI010000275.1 GCA_946482585.1 uncultured Lysobacteraceae bacterium | reverse complement strand
CAACGCAAGGATTCCCGTCATGAAGATGATCACGGCCATCATCAAGCCGTTCAAACTCGATGATGTACGCGAAGCGCTGGCCGAGGTCGGCGTGCAGGGCATCACCGTGACCGAGGTCAAGGGCTTCGGCCGGCAGAAGGGTCATACCGAGCTCTATCGCGGTGCCGAGTACGTCGTCGACTTCCTGCCGAAGATCAAGCTCGAAGTCGCCGTCAGTGCCGACATGTGCGACCGCGTCGTCGAGGCCATCATGCAATCGGCGAACACGGGCAAGATCGGCGACGGCAAGATCTTCGTCTATCAGCTCGATCAGGTGCTGCGCATCCGCACCGGCGAGATGGACGCCGAAGCGCTCTGAGGCGAGCGGTCGCATCGAGGGACGAGCGGCGTCGGTATCGAAGCGCCGCGCTCAGGTCGGCTGGGCCGACAGTGCCGCGAGTGCCGTGCGCAGCGCGGCGAGATCCGGCAGCTCGTCGCTGCGCAGTCGCTGCTCGACATCCGCGGCCTGGTCGGCCAGCGCGCCGGCGCCGACGAGGCGCGCCGCCCCCTTGATTCTGTGCGCTTCGCGACCGGCGCTCGCGCGATCGCGGCGCGCGAGCGCCTGTTCCAGCGCGGCGAGATCCGCGTGCGCCGTGCGAATGAATTCGTCGAGCAGTTCGCGCGACTGCTGCGCGTCGCCGCCGGTGATTTCCTCGAGCACGCTGCGATCGATCGCATCGGGCAGGACCATGGCCGTCGTCGTCTCCTCGCGCGCCGCTACCTGCGGGAACGGCACGTGCGGCAGCCAGACGCGCAGCTTCGCCGCGAGCTGCGCGATGCTGACGGGCTTGCCGAGGAAATCGTCCATGCCAGCGGCGATGCAGCGTTCGGCTTCGCCCTTGGTCACGTTCGCGGTCAGCGCGATCAGCGGCGTGCGCGCGCGCGCTTCGCGCTGTTCGATCGTGCGGATCGCGGCGGTCATCGCATAACCGTCCATGCGCGGCATATGGATGTCGGCGAGCACCAGCGCGAAGCGGCCGCTGCGCCACTGTTGCAGACCTTCCTCGCCGTCGTCCGCGCTGATGCAGGCATAGCCTGCCTTGGCGAGCTGACGCGCGATCACGTCGCGATTCGTCGGGTGATCGTCGACGAGCAGGATCAGGCTGCGTTCGCGCTCGGCGTCTTCGATGCTCGGTGCGGCGCGCTGCGCAAAGCGCATGGGCCGGCGCGGCTGCGCGGTTTCGACCGCGAGGGCCTCGCTGCTCGCGGTCGGCAGCGCGATCACGAAGCTGACCGACGTGCCTTCGCCGAGCTGGCTGCGCAGACCGAGTTCGCCGCCCATCGCGACCGCCAGACGGTGGCTGATCGCCAGCCCCAGGCCGGTGCCGCCGTAGCTGCGCGCCGTGCCGGCCTCGGCCTGCGCGAACGGCGTGAACAGCTTGTCCTGCTGCTCCTGGCCGATGCCGATGCCGCTGTCGTGCACGCGCAGCGCGAGCGTCTGGGTCGCCTCGTCTTCCATGAGCCGCTCGAGCTCGACGCGCACGCCGCCCTTGTGGGTGAACTTCAGCGCGTTGGACAGCACGTTCGAGACGATCTGGCGCAACCGCAGCGGATCGACCACGTGCGCCGCGGCGACGCGCGGATCGACGGTCAGGGTCAGCGAGAGGCCGCGCGACGACGCGACGCCGAGGAAATTGTTGATGGTCTGCTCCAGCAGGCGACGCAAGTCCGTCGGCACGCCCGCGATCTCGAGCTTTCCCGCCTCGATCTTCGAAAAATCGAGAATGTCGCCGATGATCTGCAGCAACGCCTGCGCCGACGTGTCGATGACGTCGACACAGCGACGCTGTTCGGGATCGAGATCGGTATGCGACAGCAGTTCGAGCATCCCCACCACGCCGATCATCGGCGTGCGGATTTCGTGGCTCATCGCCGCGAGGAACGCGGTCTTCGCGCGATTCGCCTCGGTCGCGAGCGCTTCGGAATGACGCAACTCCACCTCGTTGCGCGCGAGCACGTCGCGCATGTCGACGAAGGCGTGGGCAACCTGCCCGAGCTCGCCGCTGGGCCACTCGCCGATCGGCTCGGCATAGTCGCCGGCGCGTGTCGCATGCGCCAGCTGCACGAGTTTTTCGACGCCGCGGTAGATGTGGCGCAGGATGCGCCGGCCCGCGGCGAACACGATCGCAAATGCGATGAGACTCAGCGCGACGCGCCAGACACTCACGCGCGCGGTACGGCGCGCGTCGGCGTCGAGATTGCCGTTCGCGGTGATCATCTGCAGTTCGGACAGGAACTTCAGCCGCGTCGTGACCGGATCGATCGCGGGATAGAGCTCGGTATCGGCGAAGCGGCCGAGGTCGGCCATGCTCTGCGATTTCAGGATCGCGCGCAGTTTCGCCGCGGCGCGGTCGGCGCTTTCGCGCTGGCGCCGGATGTCGTCGACGAGCGCCGTCTGCACTTCGGTCAGGTTCGTCGCGAGCAGCTTGTCCCACTGGTCCTGGATGCGGTCGGAGGCGCGGTCGATGACCTCGACGCCCTGCTCCCAGCCCATCAGGTTGTTGCGGACGCGGAACGTCGTGTCGACCACGTCCATCCCGTAGGCGTCGGAAATGCTCTTGACGTAGCGCAGCCCCGCGAGCGAATCCTCGCGCACGTGGGTGATGGTCGCGATCGTCGCGCGTTCGTTGATCGTGTCGAGCACGAGCACGGTCACGCCGGTCGCGAGCAGCAGGCCGAACAGGCCCAGCAGTTGCTGGCGGATGCTGAGCGTGAACGGACCCGGCTTCATACGGAAACTTGCGGCGTTCTCCAGTGACGCACCTGGTCGACGAGCGCCGCACCGGCGACGGCGGGACCGATCAGGTACCCCTGTGCGTAGTCGCAGCCGAGCTCGGCCAGCATCTGCCAGTCGTCGACGGTCTCCACGCCTTCGGCGACGGTGCCGAGATCGAGCTTGCGCGCGAGCTCGAGGCTGGTCTCCACGACCGCGCGCTTGCGCGGCTGGCGCACGGCGCCGGTGACGAAGCCCTGGTCGATCTTGAGTTCGGTGAACGGGATCTGCGAGAGCTGGGACAGCGACGAATAGCCTGTGCCGAAATCGTCGATCGCCAGACCGAAGCCCTTGAGACGCAGCCGCGCCAGCACGTTGAGCGCGCTCGCGGCCTCGCCCATGACCGAGCCTTCGGTCACCTCCAGCACCACGTCGCGCGTGCGCACGCCGGTCTGCTGCACGATCTGCTGGTAGCGGTCGGCGGTGTCGACGCGCGCGAGATTGAGCATCGACACGTTGACCGACAGGCGCAGGTCGAGCCCGGCCGCCGCCCAGCGCGCGCGCCAGCGACAGGCCTTGCGCAGCATGCTTTCGGTCATCGCGTCGATGAGGCCTTCGCGCTCGACGTGCGGCAGGAACTGCGCGGGCAGCAGCACCTGGTCGCCGTGCACCCAGCGTGCGAGCGCCTCGACGCCGACCGCATGACCGCTCGCGATGGAAACCTGGGCCTGGAACCAGGGTTCGATTTCCTCGGCCTCGATCGCCTCGACCAGGGTCTGGCGGTCGATCTCGATCGGCGCGAGGTAGCCGCGTTCCTCGGGCTCGTTATGGAAATGCGACAGCACTTCCTGCAGCTTGGCCGCCGTCAGCGGCTTTTCCACCGCGCCGAGCACGCGCAGGCCCGAGGCGCGCGCCATGGTCTGCACCGTATTGAGCAGCGCCGGATCGAGCGCGGACAGCACCACGACCGCGCGGGCGAGGCGGCGGCTCGCCACGTGGCCGATGAGCTCGATGCCGTCCATCTCGGGCAGGTCGAGATCGACGAGCAGCACGTCCGGTTTTTCCGGCATGCCCAGCACGCGTTCCAGCGCCTCGCGGCCGTTCGCCGCTTCGTAGGCGCGTTCGATACCGAGGCCGGCCAACAGTCGCAGCGCAATGCTGCGCTGGAAGCTGTGGTCCTCGACCACCATCACCGACAACTGAGCGAGTCGCGTCGTCATCCGGTCCCCCGTCCCCTGGCCGTCCGAATGTACCGCGAACACTCGCCGGCCGGGTGGGCGGCGCGTGGCGATCCGCGCACGGACCCGCGCCGCGGTCACCGGCAAACCGCGCCGCAGCGTCGTCCGGCGTGCGTGCGATGCGGCGAAACGCATTAGTGGATTAGGCAACGCCTCGATGCATGACCGGACAATTCGATGGATTGCTCGGATCGCTTCTGCGAAGTGTCGGCAACGGCTTCGAGTTTGGTTATTTGACGCATCGCAGCATCTATGTTTGATTCGACGTCGTAGCCCGCTACGACGGGCTCTGCACCGGGCGCGACGGAATGCGCTACCCAAGCACGTCACGCGCGATCGCACTGGATCGGTCGGCGCGCGGCACCGCCAGGATTGCAGCATGACGCGTCGCAACACGCCGCGCCTGTACGACCCCGCCTTCGAACACGACAGCTGCGGCTTCGGACTCATCGCACAGATCGGCAATCGACCGAGCCGCTGGCTCGTCGACCAGGCCTTCGCCGCACTCGCGCGCATGGCGCATCGCGGCGGCGTCAATGCGGACGGCGTCACCGGCGACGGCAGCGGCATCCTGCTGTATCGCGCGAACGACTGGCTGCGCGCGCTCGCACACGAATCCGGCATCGCGCTCGGTACGCGCTTCGCCGCGGGGCTGGTATTCCTCGATCGCGATGCCGCGACGGCGCAGGCCGCCATCGACACCGTCGAGCGCATCGTTGCCGAGGAAGGACTGGCGTTCGCGGGCTGGCGCGACGTGCCGATCGATGACGCCGCCTGCGGCCCGCTCGGCCGGGCGCACGCGCCGCGCGTCGTGCAGATGTTCGTGGAACCGCGCGCACACCCCGACGAGGCAAGTTTCGAGCGTTCGCTGTTCCGCGCGCGCCGACGCGCCGGCGACGCGCTCGCGCAGGATCCGAGCTTCTACATCGTGAGCCTGTCGGCCGCGACGATCACCTACAAGGCGATGACGGCACCGGGCGCATTGCGCACCGCGTTCCCCGACCTCGCGCATCCGGCGCTGAGCGCGAGCGCCGCCGTGTTCCATCAGCGTTTCTCCACGAACACCCTGCCGAAATGGCGGCTCGCACAGCCGTTCCGTCTGCTCGCCCACAACGGCGAGATCAACACCATCCGCGCCAATCGCACCTGGGCCGCCGCGCGCGCCGTGAAGATGGTGTCGCCGCTGGTCGATCTGTCCGACATCGGTCCCCTCGTCGGCAGCAGCGGTTCGGATTCGCAGAGCCTCGACGAAATGCTCGACGTGCTGCTCGCGGGCGGCATCGATCTGCTGACCGCGATGCGCATTCTCGTGCCGCCGGCCTGGAATGCGCGCGACACCATCGACGAAGACCTCGAGGCGTTCTACGAGTACTACGCGCTGCACAGCGAGCCCTGGGACGGTCCGGCCGGACTGGTCATGTGCGACGCGCGCCATGCGGTCTGCACCCTCGACCGCAACGGCCTGCGGCCGACGCGCTGGCTGCGCACCGACGACGATCATCTCGCGATCGGATCCGAGGCCGGCATCTGGGACATCGCCGATACGCAGATCGTCGCGAAGGGCCGTCTCGGCCCGGGCGAGATGATCGCGGTCGATCTGCTCGAAGGCCGCCTGCTCGACAATGCCGCGATCGACGCGATCAACCGCGCGCGCGCGCCGTTCAAGCAGTGGCTGCGCGACGAGATGAACTATCTCGAATCGCACCTGATCGATCCGGCGCTCGCGGCCGAACCGTTTCCGCCGGACATGCTCGCGCGCTTCCAGAAGCAGTTCGCGCTGACGCGCGAGGAGCGTGACGTAGTGCTGAAGGCGCTTGCCGAGGACGAATCCGAAGCAACCGGTTCGATGGGCGACGACACGCCCATCGCCGTGCTGTCGCAGCAGTCGCGGCCGCTGTACGAGTATTTCCGCCAGGCGTTCGCGCAGGTCACCAATCCGCCGATCGATCCGCTGCGCGAAGACTGCGTGATGTCGCTGACCACCCAGCTGGGCCGGGAGACCAACATCTTCCACGCCGGCCCGGAGACGGTGAACCACGTCATCCTCAATTCGCCGGTGCTGAGCCAGCGCAAGCTGCGGCAGCTGCTGAAGATGCCGCAGTACGTCGAAAAGAACCGCCTGATCGACCTGTCCTACGCGCCGGAGGAAGGCCTCAAGGCCGGCCTGGAACGGATCTGCCGCCAGGCCGAGCAGGCCGCTCGCGATGGCGTGGTCATGCTGCTGCTGTCGGACCGCTACCCGCAGCCGGGCCGGCCGATGGCGCATGCGTTGCTCGCCACCGGCGCGGTGCACCACCACCTGTGCCGCGTGGGCCTGCGCTGCGACGCCAACCTGATCGTCGAGACCGGCACCGCCCGCGATCCGCACCACATGGCCTGCCTGATCGGCGTGGGCGCCACCGCGGTGTATCCGTACCTGGCCTACCAGACGCTGTTCGACCTGGGCCGGCGCGGCATCCTGCAGATCAAGAAGGGCGGCGAGCAGGCGCAGATCGGCCGCAGCTACCGCAAGGGCATCTACAAGGGCCTGTCGAAGATCATCTCGAAGATGGGCATCTGCACCATCAGCAGCTACCGCGGCGCGCAGCTGTTCGAGATCGTCGGCCTGGACCCGGACGTGGTCGAGCTGTGCTTCGCCGAGACGCCCTCGCGCATCGGCGGCGTAGGCTTCGAGCGCCTGGACCTGGAGGCGCGCCAGCTGGATGCGCGCGCCTGGAACGATCGCGAATCGCCCGAAGTCGGCGGCCTGCTGAAGTACGTGCACGGCGGCGAGTACCACATGTACAACCCGGACGTGGTGATGACGCTGCAGCGCGCGACGCGCACCGGCGACGCCCGCGACTGGCAGGCCTACGCGGACGCGGTGAACTCGCGGCCGCCGTCGGCGCTGCGCGACTTGTTGCAGTTGAAGAAGGCCCATACGCCGACGCCGCTGGACGAGGTGGCCGACGCGTCGGACCTGCTGCGCCGCTTCGACACCGCGGCGATCTCGCTGGGCGCGCTGTCGCCCGAGGCGCACGAGGCGCTCGCCATCGCGATGAACCGCCTGGGCGGCCGCAGCAACTCCGGCGAAGGCGGCGAAGACCCCGTCCGCTACGGCACCGAGAAGCGCAGCAAGATCAAGCAGGTCGCCTCCGGCCGCTTCGGCGTGACCCCCGAGTACCTGGTCAACGCCGA
>CAMLSI010000274.1 GCA_946482585.1 uncultured Lysobacteraceae bacterium | reverse complement strand
GTAGGCGATGGCCTGGTCGAGCAGCGACAGGCCGTCGCGCAGCGAGCCGTCGGCGCCTCTGGCCAGCGACGCGATCGCGTCCGCGTCGAACGCGATCTGCTCGGCGTCGAGAATGTGCCGCATCTGCCCCGCGATCTGGTCGGGCAGCAGGCGCTTGAGATTGAACTTGAGGCAGCGCGACAGCACCGTGACCGGCAGCTTCTGCGGATCGGTGGTCGCGAGCAGGAACTTCACGTGTGCCGGCGGCTCCTCGAGCGTCTTCAGCAACGCGTTGAACGCGTTCTTCGACAGCATGTGCACTTCGTCGATGAGGAACACTTTCTGCCGGCCGCGCGCCGGCGTGTATTGCGCGCTCTCGATCATCTCGCGCACGTCGTCGACGCCGGTGTGGCTCGCCGCATCGATCTCGAGCAGGTCGACGAAGCGGCCCGCGTCGATGTCGAGGCAGGCGCGGCATTCGCCGCAGGGTTGCGACGACTGGCCGCGCTCGCAGTTCAGCGACTTGGCGAAGATGCGCGCGATCGTGGTCTTGCCGACGCCGCGCGTGCCGGTGAACAGGAAGGCGTGGTGCAGACGACCGCCGTCGAGCGCATGCGACAGCGCGCGTACGACGTGTTCCTGTCCGACGAGTTCGGTGAACCGCCTGGGCCGCCACTTGCGCGCAAGGACTTGATACGACATGCCGTTTCCTTCGGACCAAGCGCCGATTGTGCCACGGGGCGTGATGCCACGGGGCGGCCGCTCCTCGCCGAGGATGCCAGCGGCGGCACGGTCCGCGCCGGAAGCGCGTTCCGCGCGCAGGCGTGTTGTTTTCGACGCGTTGGTCTAGGCTTGTCCCACGCGGCGTCCCGGCACGCCCGCCAGGAGAACGCCACCGATATGTCGTCAGCCAGCCTCAAGCCCGCTGCGATCCCGTTGAAGGACCCCGGCCCCGCGCCGCACGAACGCGCCGCGGTCGCCGACGCGATCGCCGCGTGCCGCGACCTGCCCGGCGCCCTGCTGCCGCTGCTGCACGCGGTCCAGGATGCGCTGGGCTACGTACCCGCCGCCGCCGTACCCATGATCGCTCACGCGCTGAACCTTTCTCGCGCCGACGTGCATGGCGTCCTCAGCTTCTACCATCATTTCCGCACCGCGGCGCCGGGCCGGCACGTGCTGCAGCTCTGTCGTGCGGAGAGCTGCCAGGCCATGGGTTCTGCCGCGCTCGAGGCGCAGGCCAGACAGCGTCTCGGCATCGACTACCACGCGACCAGCGCGAACGGCGCGGTGACGCTGGAACCGGCGTACTGCCTCGGCAACTGCGCGCTGTCGCCGGCGCTGCTCGTCGACGGCGAGCTCGTCGGTCGCGTCACGCCGCAGCGTCTCGCCGATCTCATCGACGCGCTGGAGACGACGCCGTGACGGTCACCGTCTACGTGCCGGCCGATTCGGCCGCGCTGTCCGTCGGCGCCGACGCCGTGGCCGCCCGCATCGCGGCGCTCGCGCGACAGCGCGGCGACGCGATTCGCCTCGTGCGCAACGGCTCGCGCGCGCTGTTCTGGCTCGAACCGCTGGTCGAAGTCGCCACGCCCGGAGGACGCATCGCCTACGGCCCGGTCGACGTCGCCGACGTCGACAGCCTGTTCGACGCGGACTTCCTCGCCGGCGGCGCGCATGCGCTTCGGCTCGGCATCACCGACGAGATACCGTTCCTGAAGGAGCAGGAACGCCTGACCTATCGCCGCATCGGTGTCATCGACCCGCTGGATCCGGACGACTACGCCGCGCATGACGGCTGGCAGGGTCTGCGGCGCGCGCTCGCGCTGGCGCCTGCGCAGATCGTGCAGGAAGTGCTCGATTCCGGCCTGCGCGGCCGCGGCGGCGCGGCGTTCCCGGCCGGCATCAAGTGGAAGACCTGTGCCGACGCGACGGCCGCGCAGAAGTACATCGTCTGCAATGCCGACGAAGGCGATTCGGGCACGTATGCCGACCGGCTCACGCTCGAGGGCGATCCGTATTCGCTGATCGAAGGCATGCTGATCGCAGGACTCGCGGTCGGCGCGACCGAGGGCTACGTCTATATCCGCAGCGAATATCCGCGCGCATTCCGCGTGTTCTCCGATGCGATCGCGCACGCCGCCGCAGCCGGCTGGCTCGGCGACGATGTCGCCGGCAGCGGCAGGCGCTTCCGCCTGCACGCGCGGCTCGGCGCGGGCGCCTATATCTGCGGCGAGGAAACCGCGCTGCTCGAATCCCTGGAAGGACGCCGCGGCCAGGTCCGCGTGAAACCGCCGCTGCCGGCGATCGAGGGATTGTTCGGACAGCCGACCGTGGTCAACAACGTCGTCACGCTCGCGAGCGTGCCGCTGATCCTCGCGCGCGGCGCCGCGTTCTACCGCGACTTCGGCACCGGACGCTCGCGCGGCACGATTCCGCTGCAGCTCGCCGGCAACGTGCGCCGTGGCGGCCTCGTCGAAAAGGCGTTCGGCCTGACGCTGCGCGAGCTGCTGCAGGATTTCGCCGGCGGCACCGCGAGCGGGCGCCCCATCCGCGCCGTACAGGTCGGCGGACCGCTCGGCGCCTACCTGCCCGATGCGGCGCTCGATACCGCGATCGACTACGAGGCGATCGCCGCGGTCGGCGGCATGCTCGGCCACGGCGGCGTCGTCGTGTTCGACGATACAGTCGACATGGCGGCGCAGGCGCGCTTCGCGCTGGAATTCTGCGCCGTCGAGTCCTGCGGCAAATGCACGCCGTGCCGCATCGGTTCGACACGCGGCGTCGAAGTCCTGGACCGCATCCGCGCCGGCGTCGAGCCGACGCGCAACGAAGCGCTGCTGCGCGATCTCTGCGACACACTGATCGACGGATCGCTGTGTGCGCTCGGCGGAATGGCTCCGTTTCCGGTGCTGAGCGCGCTCGACCACTATCCCGAAGATTTCGGTCTCGCACGATGAACGCCGGCGCGACCTGAAAGAATCCGCGCGTCAGCGCAGGAGGAGTTCCATGCTTTCCATCGCCGAAACCGACCTGGGCACGCCGGCGCCGAAATCCGACGCTCTCGTCACGCTCGACATCGACGGCCGCACCGTCAGCGTGCCGGAAGGCACTTCGATACTGCGCGCCGCCGCGCTGATCGGCACCGCGATCCCGAAACTCTGCGCGACCGAGATGCTCGATGCGTTCGGCTCCTGCCGCCTCTGCCTCGTCGAGATCGAGGGCCGCAAAGGCTATCCCGCGTCGTGCACGACGCCGGTCGCCGCGGGCATGAAGGTGCGGACGCAGACGCCGAAGCTCGGCAAGCTCCGGCGCAACGTAATGGAATTGTACATTTCCGACCATCCGCTCGATTGCCTGACCTGCCCGACCAACGGCCACTGCGAACTGCAGGACATGGCCGGCGCGGTCGGCCTGCGCGAAGTGCGCTACGGCTACGACGGCGCCAATCATCTCGGCGCGAAGAAGGACGAGAGCAATCCGTATTTCACGTTCGATCCGTCCAAGTGCATCGTCTGTTCGCGCTGCGTACGCGCCTGCGACGAAGTACAGGGCACATTCGCGCTGACGATACAGGGCCGCGGCTTCGACTCCGCTGTTTCGGCCAGCCAGAACCAGTCGTTCCTCGATTCCGAATGCGTGAGCTGCGGCGCCTGCGTGCAGGCCTGCCCGACCGCGACGCTGACCGAGAAATCGCTGATCGAACTCGGTCAACCCGAACGCAGCGTCGTGACGACCTGCGCCTACTGCGGGGTCGGCTGCTCGTTCCGCGCCGAAATGAAGGGCGAAGAACTCGTGCGCATGGTGCCGAACCAGGACGGGCACGCGAACCACGGCCATTCCTGCGTCAAGGGCCGCTTCGCGCTCGGCTATGCGACGCACAAGGACCGCATCACGACGCCGCTGCTGCGCAAGCGCATCAGCGATCCGTGGCAGCCCGTCAGCTGGGAAGCCGCGATCGCGCACGTCGCCTCCGAATTCAAGCGTATCCAGGCGGCCTATGGCCGGCACGCGGTCGGCGGCATCACCTCGTCGCGCTGCACCAACGAAGAAACCTACCTCGTGCAGAAGCTCGTGCGCGCGGCGCTCGGCACCAACAACGTCGATACCTGCGCGCGCGTCTGTCATTCACCGACCGGCTACGGGCTCAAGCAGACGCTCGGCGAATCGGCCGGCACGCAGGACTTCGATTCGGTGCGGCAAGCTGACGTCGTGCTCGTGATCGGCGCGAATCCGACCGACGGCCATCCGGTGTTCGCGTCGCAGCTCAAGCAGCGCCTGCGCGAGGGCGCGAAGCTCATCGTCGTCGATCCGCGCCGCATCGATCTCGTACGCACGCCCCATATCGAGGCGCAGCATCACCTGAAACTCCGCCCGGGCACCAACGTTGCGGTGCTCAACGCGCTCGCGCACGTCATCGTCACCGAGAATCTCGTCGATGAAGCCTTCGTCGCGGCCCGCTGCGAAGCGGCCGCGTTCGCGAAATGGCGCGCCTTCATCGCGCAGCCGGCGCACTCGCCCGAGGCACTCGAGGCCGAAACCGGCGTGCCCGCCGCCGACGTGCGCGCCGCGGCGCGGCTCTACGCGACCGGCGGCAATGCGGCGATCTACTACGGCCTCGGCGTCACCGAGCATTCGCAGGGTTCGACCGCAGTCATGGCGATCGCGAACCTGGCGATGGCGACCGGCAACATCGGCCGCGTCGGCGTCGGCGTGAATCCGCTGCGCGGCCAGAACAACGTGCAGGGTTCCTGCGACATGGGCTCGTTTCCGCACGAGTTTCCGGGCTATCGCCACGTGTCGGACAAGGCCGTGCGCGAGAGCTTCGAGCGCGCCTGGGGCGTGCCGCTCCACGACGAGCCGGGACTGCGCATTCCGAACATGTTCGAAGCCGCGCTCGACGGCAGCTTCCGCGGAATCTACATCGAGGGCGAAGACATCGCGCAGAGCGATCCGAACACGCAGCACGTGACCGCCGCACTGGGCGCGATGGAATGCGTGGTCGTGCAGGATCTGTTCCTGACCGAATCGGCCAAGTTCGCGCACGTGTTCCTGCCGGGCAGTTCGTTTCTCGAAAAGGACGGCACGTTCACGAACGCCGAACGCCGCATCTCGCGCGTGCGCCGCGTGATGGCGCCGAAGGCCGGCTATGCGGACTGGGAAGTCACGCAAATGATCGCGCAAGCCATGGGCTATCCGATGAACTACCGAGACCCGTCGCAGATCATGGACGAGATCGCGGCACTGACGCCGACCTTCACCGGCGTCAGCTACGCGCGGCTCGACGAGCTCGGCTCGATCCAATGGCCGTGCAATGCCGAGCATCCCGACGGCACGCCGACCATGCACGTCGACGAGTTCGTGCGCGGCAAGGGCAGATTCATGCTCACCGCGTACGTGCCGACCGAGGAGAAAGTCAACGCGCGCTTCCCGCTGCTGCTGACCACGGGCCGAATCCTGTCGCAATACAACGTCGGTGCGCAGACGCGCCGCACGCCGAACGTGGTCTGGCACGACGAGGACGTGCTCGAGCTGCACCCGCACGACGCCGAGCTGCGCGGCATCGCCGACGGCGACTGGGTCGGCATCGAGAGTCGCGCGGGCGATACCGTGCTGCGCGCGCGCCTCTCCGACCGCATGCAACCCGGCGTGGTCTATACGACCTTCCATTTTCCGGAATCGGGCGCCAACGTGGTCACGACCGAGAACTCCGACTGGGCGACGAACTGCCCGGAATACAAGGTGACCGCGGTCCAGGCCACGCGCGTCTCGCAACCGTCGGAATGGCAGCGACGCCATCAGGCGTTCACCGAGCAGCAGCTGGATCTGCTCGACAAAGCGCGCACGGCCGCGCAATGAGCCGGCCATGAAACATGACGGCGACAGCGCGCCGCTGCCGCGCGGCGCCGTGCGTCGCGTCGTCGCGCGCTGGCGCGACGGCCGGGTCGACGAACACGGCGACGTCATCGCCGAGGAAGTGCCCGTCGCGGTGGTCTGCAACGGCGGGCGCTTCGCCGTGATGATGGCGACGCCGGTCGACCTCGAGGACTTCGCGCTCGGCTTCGCGTTGAGCGAGGGCATCATCGACGCGCCCGAAGAACTCGCGGACGTGCGCATCGCGCTGCAGCTCGAAGGCGTGGAACTCGACCTTGCGATTCCACCCGAACGCGCGGCCCGGCTCGCGCGCCGTGCACGCAGCCTCGAAGGGCGCAGCGGCTGCGGCGTCTGCGGCAGCCGCGATCTCGACGACCTGCTGCGCGTGCCGCCGCGCGTCGACGCGAATCCGCAGCTGACCGCAGCCGCGCTCGACCGTGCGCTGGCCGCGCTGGCCGCGCACCAGCCGCTTGCGGCCGCCACCGGCGCCACGCATGCGGCCGCCTGGGCCGACACGACCGGAACGATTCGACTCGTGCGCGAAGACGTGGGCCGCCACAACGCGCTCGACAAACTCATCGGCGCGATGCAGCGAGAGCGCGTCGCCGTCGACACGGGATTCGCGCTCGTCACGAGTCGCGCGAGCTATGAAATGGCCATGAAGGCCGCGAGCGCAGGCATCGCCGTGCTCGCGGCGATCTCGGCGCCGACCGCGCTCGCGATCGCGCTGGCGGACAGCACCGGCCTCACCCTGATCGGTTTCGCGCGGCCCGGCGGCTGCGCCGTCTACACTCATGCCGGCCGCTACGCCGGCGATCGCGGAGAGTGCCCCTGAACATCGAACGACTCGTCGCCATGGCCAACGACATCGCGCACTACTTCGCCTCGGAACCCGAGCGCGACGACGCGATCGCCGGCATCGCCGCGCATCTCGAACGCTTCTGGGAACCCCGCATGCGTGCGGCGATCGTCGCGCATTGCCGCGACGCGAACGGCGAAGGCCTGCATGAACTCGCGCGCGAAGCGGTGGGACGCCTGACGAAGCGTTGAACGACGGCAGGCACACAGAATCGGCATGTGTCGCAGCGTCCCCTGACGGAGATCGCCAAAGAACCGGGCTGTCGAATCAGCTACCCGAGGCCCCTCGAGTCAGAGGGGCAGGCCGAACGCAACGCGTTTGGCGGGGCGGTGGGGATACGGAACGCTCACCGAAGCCCGGCACCCGGCGCTTCGGACGCTCCACAAGCCGCAAGCAGAGCGGCAACTCCGCCAGCCACATCCCGGCACCCGAATCACTCACTACCGTTGCTCCCTTCCGGGCCTGGCGGGGT
>CAMLSI010000273.1 GCA_946482585.1 uncultured Lysobacteraceae bacterium | reverse complement strand
CGACCGCGGCCGGTCTCGCCGCCCTCGTGCGCGAATACCTGCAGCGCGGCTTCTATCCGACCGGCCAGAAGGTGCAGGCCAACGCGATCGCGAATCCGTCCGGTGCGCTGATCAAGGCCATCCTGATCTCGGGCGCCGCGACGATGACCGGCACCGGTGCGAGCGTCGCGCCGGGCCAGACCCAGGGTTTCGGCCGCATCCTGCTCGACAACTCGCTCTACTTCAACGGAGACGCGAGCCGGCTCTACATCCATGACGCACCGACGGGCCTCGCGACCGGCGGCCAGGACACGCACAACCTCGTCGTCTCGGCAGGCGCTCCGCTCAGCATCGCGCTGACCTGGACCGACAAGGCCGCCGCGGTCAACGCCAATCCCGCGCTCGTCAATTCGCTGCGCCTCGAAGTCGTCGCGCCCAACGGCGATGTCTGGACGCAGAAGCTGCCGGCGAATTTCTCGGTGACCAACGCGAATCCGATCCAGGACACCACCACGGCCAACTACGACAACCGCAACAACGTTCACCGCATCACATTGGCGAACCCGACGGCCGGCAACTACCAGATTCGGGTGCGCGGCATCGCCGTCGCGCAGGGTCCGCAGAAATACGCGCTCGCCGCGACCGGCAGTTTCCAGGTCAACTCGTCTCCGGACTTCGCGCTGACGACGACGCCGACCGCGGTCGCCGTCTGCGCCGGCCAGCCGGCCAATCTCGGCATCGGCGTGCAGAGCATCGCCGGTTTCACGAATCCGGTCGCGCTGTCGGTCACTGGACTGCCGGGCAGTTCGACGGGCACGTTCACGCCGGCCTCGGTCGTCCCGTCCGATCCGGCCGCCAACAGCACGCTCGCGATCGGCAACACGGCCGGCGTGGCGAGCGGCGCCTACAGCCTCGTGATCCAGGGCAACTCGACCACGCCGGCGTTGCAGCACACGGCATCGGCGACACTCAACGTCACCGCTGCCGTTCCTGCGGCTGCGGCACTGACCACGCCGGCGAACAACGCCGTCGCGGTGTCGGTCACGCCGGCCTTCACCTGGGCCGCCGCTGCCGACGCGGCCAGCTATCGCTTCCAGCTGTCCACGTCGCCGACCTTCGCGAGCTTCGTCGCCAATGAAGTCGTCACGACCACGGGCTTCACGCCGGCGGCTCCGCTCAACCCGAACGTCGCGTACTACTGGCGCGTCATCGCGATCAATACCTGCGGCGACGCCGCACCGTCGCCGACGTTCTCGTTCGCGACGGAAAATGCGATCTGCCGCGCACCGAATCTTGCGATCCCGGACAACAGCACGACCGGCATCAGCGACACGCAGACCGTCGCCGCCACCGGTGCGCTGACGGGACTGCGCCTCTCGGTCGACGTGACGCACACCTATGTCGGCGATCTGACGCTGACCCTGACCAAGGGCAGCACCTCGGTGGTATTCCTGCAGCGTCCGGGCAATCCGGCCAACACCGGCAGTTCCGGCTGCAACGGCGACAACGTCAACGTCGTCGTCGACGACGCAGCGACGAACACGCTCGAAACGAACTGTGCGGCCGACCCGAATCCCGCCTACACCGCGGGCGCTTCGTACAAGCCGAACAACCCGCTGTCAGGCTTCGTCGCAACCGAGCTGTCGGGCGACTGGACGCTGAAGGCCGTCGACTCCGTCGGTCAGGACGTCGGCACGATCAATCGCTGGTGCCTGCTGCCGGCGACGCCGTCGGGCCCGACCGACGTGATCTTCGAGAACGGCTTCGAGTGAGGGAATCGAAAACGCCGCGCCTCCGCGCGGCGTTTTCTCGGGAACGGAAAATCGAAATCGCCGGAACCGGGCGATTTCATCCATTCGGGCATCCCGGCACTTCGCGAGTGATGCAGCAAACGCCGCGCTGAAGAGCGCGGCGTTTTCGTTCCTGCTTCCGAAGCGCTTCGCGGCGTCGGGCAACGCCGTCCCGCCGCGCTCCTACGATCCGCGATTCACGTTTTTCGCGCATCCGGCGCAAAGACCGTGAACTTCCAGCGTCTGCGCACGCGGCTTGAAGCCGTGCTCGCGCGCCTGCCTCGCGAGCAGCGCGGCGACGCCGTCGTCGCAGATTTCCACGGCGCTCGCGCAGACATCGCAGATCAGGAACGGCACCTGATGCGCCTCCTCCGGATGGTGGCAGGAGACGTAGGCGTTGATCGACTCGAGTTTGTGGATAAAGCTATTTTCCAGCAGGAAGTCGAGCGCGCGATAGACGGTCGGCGGCGCGGCTCCGGCACGTTCGTCCTTCAGCCGGTCGAGCAGGTCGTAGGCTTTCACCGGCTTGTCGCTCGCCGCGATCATCTCGAGCACGCGCCGCCGCAGCGGCGTCAGTCGCAGGCCGCGCGTCTCGCAGGCATCGGCGACGGCGCGCACGAACGCGTCCGCGTCATGACGATGTTCGTGCCGACCATGTTTGTGGCCGGCCGCATCGTGGTCATGATCGTGGCAATCGCTCATCGCCGGATCCTGGCAGCGGGCCCGTCAGGCGCCGGCAACGGTCATGCGTTCGACGAGGATCGAACCGCAGAGCACGTGCGAGCGCGGGTCGACGTCGCTGCCGATCGCGACGATGTTGGCGTAGACGTCGCGCAGGTTCGCCGCGATGGTGATCTCTTCGACCGGATACGCGATGACGCCGTTCTCGACCCAGAAGCCCGCCGCGCCGCGCGAATAGTCGCCGGTGACGCCGTTGACGCCCTGCCCCATGAGCTGCGTCACGTACAGCCCGGTGCCGAGCCGGCGCAGCATCGCCGCGAAATCGTCGGGGCCGGTGCGCACGACGAGGTTGTGCACGCCGCCGGCGTTACCGGTCGATTCGAGTCCAAGCTTGCGCGCCGAATAGCTCGACAGCAGGTAACGCTGCAGCACGCCGCCTTCGACGAGCGCGCTGCGTTTCGTCTCCACGCCTTCGGCATCGAACGCGGCCGATGCGTGGCCGCGCGGCAGGTGCGGGTCTTCGATCAGGTCCACGAACTCGGGCAGCACGCGCTTGCCGCAGGCATCGAGCAGGAAGCTCGCCTTGCGGTACAGCGCACCGCCGCTGACCGCATTGAGCAGGTGGCCGATCAGCGAACGCGCGACTTCGGGCGAGAACAGCACCGGGCATTGGCGCGTCGACAGCGACTGCGCGCTCAGGCGCGAGAGCACGCGTTCGGCGGCCTTGAGGCCTATGCTCGCGGCCGGCTGGAAATCGCCGGCTGCGCGGACCGAGTCGTACCAGTAGTCGCTCTGCATGCCGGATTCGTCTTCCGCGAGCAGCGACACCGACAGCATGTGACGCGTGCCGCGCTCGCGCCCGGTGAACCCGTGCGAATTCGCATAGACGGCCAGCGCCTGCCCGGCCTGCACTGACGCGCCTTCGGAATTCGTGATGCCGGCGACGCTGCGTCCGGCGTCCTCGATTTCGAGGCCGAGCGCGATCGCGCGTTCGACATCGATGTCCCAGGGATGCCAGACGTCGAGTTCGGGAAAGCGCCGCGCCATGCGTGCCGCGTCGGCGAGGCCCGCGGCCGGATCGGATTCGGTATACCGCGCGATCGCGCAGGCCTGCTCGACCGTCTTCACGATGGAGTCGGCATTGAGGTCGGCCGTGCTGGCCGATCCCTTGCGCTTGCCGAAATACACCGTGACGCCGAACGAGCGGTCGCGCGTGTGTTCGATGGTCTCGGTCTCGCCGAGGCGCACGCTCACGTTGAGTCCGACGTCGACGCTCGCGGCGACCTCCGCCTCGTCGGCGCCCGCGGCGCGGCAGCGCCGCAGCACGTCTTCGGCGACTTCCGCGAGCCGGTCGAGCTCGGCCAGGCCGGCGTCGTTGTTGGCGATGTTGGCGATCTCTGCACTCACAGCCTATCCTTTCCTTCTTTGCCGGCACTGCACCACGCCATGCGCGAACACGACGACGAAATTCCCGAAGACGACGACGACGGCCCGAGCCGCAGCCAGCGGCGCCGCGACGCGCTGGCCGTATTCGAACTGGCCGAGCGCCTCGTTGCGCTCACCGACGCCCAGCTCGGCCAGCTGACGCTGGCCGAAGACCTGCTCGACGAAGTCGAGAAGGCGCGCCGGATCACGCAGCAGATCGCGCGCAAGCGCCAGATCCAATACCTCGCCAAGATCATGCGCCGGCACGAGGACGAACTGCCGGCGCTGCGCGCGCAGCTCGACCACGACCGCCAGCTCGCCCGGCGCGAAACCGCCGAGCTGCACCGCCTCGAGGAGTGGCGCGACCGCCTCATCGACGACGGCGACGACGCGTTGACCGAACTGGTGCAGCAATTCCCGTCGGCCGACCGGCAGCACCTGCGCCAGCTCGCGCGGCAGGCGCGCAGCGAACGCCACGAGAACCGGCCGCCGCACGCATTCCGCGAACTGTTCCGCGAGCTGCGCGCGCTGTTCGAGAACGCGGAAGCCGGCGCCGACGAATAGCGCCGCGGCGCATTCACGCCGCGGTCCCGCCGACGGTGATGCCGTCGATCTTGAGGCTGGGCTGACCCACGCCGACGGGCACGCTCTGCCCTTCCTTGCCGCAGACGCCGACGCCTTCGTCGAGGCGCAGATCGTTGCCGATCATGCTGATGCGGTTCATGACGTCGGGACCGGAACCGACCAGGGTCGCGCCCTTCACCGGCCGCGTGATCCTGCCGTCCTCGATCAGGTAGGCCTCGCTCGCCGAGAACGTGAAGCGGCCGTTCGTGATGTCGACCTGGCCGCCGCCGAAATTGGCCGCATACAGACCCCGCTTGACCGACGCGATGATCTCGGCCGGATCGTGCTGCCCGGCGAGCATGTAGGTATTGGTCATGCGCGGCATCGGCAGGTGCGCGAAGGATTCGCGCCGGCCGTTGCCGGTCGAGCGCGTGCCCATGAGCCGCGCGTTGAGCTTGTCCTGCATGTAGCCGCGCAGGATGCCGTCCTCGATGAGCACGGTGCTCTCGGTCGGCACGCCTTCGTCGTCCACATTGAGAGAACCACGCCTTCCCTGCAAAGTGCCGTCGTCCACGACCGTGACGCCGGCCGCGGCGACGCGCTGGCCGATGCGGCCCGAGAACGCGGACGTGCCCTTGCGGTTGAAATCGCCTTCGAGGCCGTGGCCGACGGCCTCGTGCAGCAGCACGCCGGGCCAGCCCGGACCGAGCACGACCGGCATGCTGCCGGCTGGCGCGTCGACCGCCTCGAGATTGACGAGCGCGAGACGCACGGCTTCGCGCGCCCAGGTCTGCGCGCGACCGTTCGCGAGCAGCTCGGCATAGTCGTAGCGACCGCCGCCGCCCGCGCTGCCGGTTTCGCGCCGGCCGTTCTGCTCGGCGATGATCTGGATGTTGAAACGCACCAGCGGCCGCACGTCCGCGGCCAGCGTGCCGTCCGCCGCGGCGATGAGCACCGTGTCGATGCCGGCGGAGACGCTGACGATGACCTGGCTCACGCGCGGATCGAGCGCGCGCGCGAAGGCATCGATTTCGCGCAGCAGGGTGATCTTGCCGGCGCTGTCCAGACTGTCGATGGGATCGATCGGCCGGTACAGCGCGCGACCGTTGCTGACCGCGAGCGGCTGGCCGACGCCGTTCGCGCCGGCCTTGGCCACGGCGCGCGCGGCTCCTGCAGCTTCGAGCAGTTGCGGCAGCACGATTTCGTCGGAATAGGCGAAGCCGGTCTTCTCACCGGCCAGCGCACGCACACCGACGCCCTGTTCGATCGAATGATTGCCTTCCTTGACGATGCCGTCTTCGAGCACCCAGTGCTCGGAGCGCGCATGCTGGAAATACAGATCGGCCGCGTCGACGCCGGGCCCCATGAGCCGCGCGAACACACGCTCGAGCTCGTTCGTGGACAGACCGCCCGGGCGCAAAAGGCGTTCGCTCGCTTGCGCGATCATCGAGTTCATCGGAATTCCAGCTGAGGCATTGCGGGGGAGATAAGGGCCGGAACGGTAGGCTACAAGGCTGTCCCAGGCAAGCGCAGCGCACCTGCAGACGATGCCGCGCTAGCGCGTTTCCTTCGTATCCGCCGCCGCGTCGCGCGGTTCTTCGGCCGGCGGCGGTTCCGCCGCCTGCGCGGGCACGGTGTCGGGCAACGGCTGCAGCGGCGGTCCCTGCGTCGGCGGCGTCACGGTCGCCTCGCCGTCGCGCACCGGCGCGCGCGCGCGGCCGCCTTCGCGCGAAATCAGCGTGATCTCGGGTTTTTCCCAGCTGCCGGTGACGTGGTACTTCGCGGTCGTGACTTGGTTGATCGCCTTGTTGAACAAGGTCTGCACGGCGAGGCCGGCTGCGGCGCCGGCCGGTCCGCCGGCCAGAGCGCCCACGACGGTCAGCGCCCCGCCGACACGCGGCGTGACGACCATCTGCTGATCGTAGTCGCGCGCCTTGAGTCCGGTGCGCCCGCGGATGCGGATATCGGCGGCCGGACTCGCGATATGCAGGTTTTCCGTCTGCGCGTTGCCTCCGCCGAGCGCGAACTCGCCGTTGATCGCGGTGAAACTCATGCCCGAGCGGAAGAAATCGCCGAAATCCAGGGCGAGGCGGCGCGGAATCTCGCGCACTGAGAAAAGGCCGAACAGGCGCCCCATGCCCGGCTCCACGTCGAGGATGCGTCCGGCACTGACGGTGAGCTTGAGCTTGCCTTCGAGACGCGCGAGCGCGAACGAGGCCGGAGAGCCGTTCCAGTATGCGTCGAGATGCATCAGCGTCTGGCCGCCATCGAACAATCCGGCGAAACCGAGCGCCGCGAGCATGCGGCCGATGTTTTCCGAGGTCAGATCGAGGTCGACGTCGGAACGATGCCGCTTGCCGTCGCCGCTCCATTGACCGCGCACGTGCATTTCCATGTCGTCCGAGCGCGTTTCGAACTGATCGATGCGCATGCCTTCCGCGGTCGGCAGCGATTCCAGCCGCGTTTCGCCGAGATTCGCGGTGCCGAGACGGAAATCGCCGATCCACAGGTGCAGCGGCGGAATCGTCGACGGTACGACGCCGTCGAGCGGATCGACCTCGTCGGGCGGCGCACCCGGCGGCCGCGCCGGATCCGGCCAGTGCAAATGTTCAAATTGCGCGGTAATGCCGCGCTTGAGCAGATCCGCGGTCGGAATCTGCAAGGTGCCCTGCAACTGCGCGCCGCTGAAGCTGATGCCGACCTGGTCGGGCTGACGCGCGAGCACGAGGCCGAGATCACTGAACTCGCG
>CAMLSI010000272.1 GCA_946482585.1 uncultured Lysobacteraceae bacterium | reverse complement strand
CGCGGCCGCCGATCCCAGCACGACTCCGTGGCTCGAGATCGCGCGCGAGTCGGACAAGGGATTGCCCGAGGAAGACTTCCGGATCGACGAGATCGTCGACGACGAAGTCGAGCTCGTGCGTCCGCTGCTCGACAGCAAGCCGGTCGAGCTCATGCTGCGCCGCGAGGGCAGCTTCTGCCTGCATGCCTCGCCGCGCGTGCTGTCGGTCATGCTCGGCAACCTGCTGCGCAACGCCTGTCATTTCACCGAACGCGGCCGCGTCGTCGTGACCATCGGCAAGGATTTCGTGCGCGTCGAAGACACCGGCGTCGGCATCAGCGACGAGGACCTCGCCAAGGTCTTCACGCCGTACTTCAGCGCCGGCAACAACCCGCGCGGCGGCCATGGCGTCGGCCTCACCATCGTCAAGCGCCTGTCCGACCGCTTCGACTGGCCGCTGCAGCTCGACAGCGTGCTCGGCAAAGGCACCGTCGCGACGATACGGTTTCCGACCGCGACACCGGTGCGGGACGGCATCGTTCCCTGCGGCGTCGAGTAGTGGCAGCCGTACCGCGACAGGTGGGCGCCGGATTCGCGACTGAATGCAGCCAGACTCGTCGGGCGGACGTATTGACATCGCCCACCGTGGTCCCACCATGGGACCATGGTCCCGCTGTGGGACAGTGGCATGGACGGCCCATGAACATCATCGCCCGATCGCGGATACAGGCTTTCATGGAAAGGTATCCGGATTCGCAGCAACCGTTGCTTGCGTGGTACGCGGAGGCAAAGTGTGCAGCGTGGGCAACGCCGAACGGAGTCAAGGCACAGTACCGTTCCGCCAGCATGCTCAAGAACAGTCGCGTCGTATTCAACATCAAAGGAAACAAGTACCGCTTGATCGTCTCGATCGACTATGTCCGTCAAGCGGCCTATATCAAGTTCATCGGCACGCACGAGCACGATGCGGTAGACGCCGATTCCGTTTCAATGGAGTGAGTCCCATGGACATTCGTCCGATCAGGACCGAAGCCGAGTATCGCGCCGCGCTGCGCGACGTCTCGGCCTACTTTGACGATCAGCCTGCCCGAGGAACCGAAGCCGGCGACCGGTTCGACGTGTTGGCGGTCCTCGTGCAGCACTACGAAGCGGAGCATTTTCCTGTCGATTCGCCGGATCCGATCGAAGCGATCAAGTTTCGGATGGAGCAGTCGGGACTCGCCGCTGCCGATCTGATTCCGGCATTCGGGCGGCGCAATCGCGTGCATGAAGTCTTGACGGGCAAGAGGGCTTTGACGCTCAAGATGATCCGGATCCTGCACAACGATTTCGGCATTCCTGCGGCAAGTCTGATTCAGGTGTCGAGTTCGGTTTTACGTGCGAAGCGGGCAGCAAAAGAAGGCGGAAAGAAGCTGTCCGTGTCATCGCCGCGCATCAAGGGAATGGCAACCAAAACGAGGCTTCCGGCGGCAGGTGCAGCGCTGAAGATCCCGAAGAAAGCGAGGGCAGTCCGCAGCCGGGCGTAATCTCGCCGGCGTGAGTGTGTCGTTCGCTAACATGCTGCCGATGGCCGGATCGGGTGCTCTGCCGGCGAAAGTGCGGCGTATGCCTGCAGGGAACGGGCTCCGGCGACGTCACACGACCTTGGCGCCCCGGCCGGTTCAATGCCTGCAAGCTGGCTGCCTGCAGGTGTCGGATGCATCGATATGACGACCTCGACGGCGATTCCGGCATTGCCGCCTACGAGATCGGCGACGGCTTCGTCGACATCGCTTTCAAGGAAGGCGGCACCTACCGCTATGACCGCGATGCGCCCGGCGCGACGCACGTGCGGCGGATGCAGCGGCTGGCGCGTGCCGGCCGCGGATTGAACACGTATATCAATCAACATGTGCGCGACAACTATGCGGTCAAGCTCGCGTGACTTGCCCGCGCTCGGAAGGCTCCCCCACCCGCGACGGTTGTCGGGAGTGAGCGTCGGAGTGAAGAGGCGTTCGGCGAGGCGCAAGGTCGACCAAACTTCGCTTTCCATCGGTCACCGCGCAGACGCCGCGACGGACGCACTCGATTCCGCATCATCGTGCCCGACAAAAAAGAGGCCGGGCCGCTGAGTGTGAAAGGCCGATCGTATCGGCCGAGGCTCACTCGACGTCGGCCAGTGTGTCCTGCAGCCGTCGTTTCCAGTCCGGATCGGCCTCTGCGGCGATCAGATCCTTGAGCACGGCGATCTGTGCGACATCGAGCGCGCGCTTCGCCGGCACGGCGATGTCCGGCGCAACACCCACGCCTTCCCAATTGCGTTGCGTGATCGGATTGATAGGCCGGCCCGACGGCACGAACATCATGAAATGCGTGCCGAGCCGGTGCGGGCTGCCCGCATGCGCGCCGCCGCCGGTCGTTTCGCCGACCACGGTCGCGCGACCGCTGTACTTGAGCGCATAGGCGAGATCCTCGCAGCCCGAAAACGTCTCGCCGCTCGTGAGCAGATACAGCCTGCGCGCCTCGCCATAGCGTTTGCCCGGCACGTTCTCGGCGGTCCAGCGTTCCTCGGTGCGGTGCTCGTCGCGCCAGACGATGTCGTTCAGATGCGTGGGCTTGTCGAACAGATAGCTCGCGAACTGCATCACCGTCTCGGGATCGCCGCCGCCGCAGCGGCGCAGGTCGACGATCAGCGCGCCGGTATCGGCGAGCAAGGCCATCATCGCGGCGATGCGCCCGGCCGCGTGCGGCGGCCGTCCGAAGAAACGCAGGTCGACGTAGCCGATGTTGCCGCGCAATCGCGTATAGCCCGAGAAGCCGTAGTTAAGGCGCAACTGCTGCAGCTGTTCCGCAGCCAGTTCTTCGGGCGGATCCGGTTGACCCGGCGCGCGATCCGGGATCGGCCGTTCGATGTAGCGGACCTCGATGTGCCGGTCCTTCGTTTCGCGCTGCAGCGTGTCCGTCAGCGTTCGCGCGAAGGCCTCCGCGCCCGCGACTGCGTCGAAATCGCCGCGCTGCAGCTGCGTGCGCAGGCGCTGCGCGACGCTCGCTGCGGTCTCGGCGGACACGTAGTGTTCGTTGAGCTTCGCGATCGCACTCTCGATCGTCTGCGCGCGCACGCTCGCGTCCACCGGCATGTGCTTCTGCGGCGGTCCGCCGGGCGCGCCCGAACGCGCGATCGCCCATGCGGCGACCGCCGCCGCGCCGAGCACGACCACGGCGCCGCCGGAATATTTCCTGCTCTGTTTCATTGCACTGTCCTCGCTGCTGCGTTTTCGTCGCCATTCGACGGAGCGCAGGATCGCGAGCAACTTTGAGGACAGTGTGAGGACGCAGCGCTACAGCTCCACGCGATAGCCGAGGCCGTAGACCGAATGGATGACGTCGACGTCGGGCAGCACGGCGGCGAGCTTGCGGCGCAGATTCTTGATATGCGTGTCGATCGCGCGGTCGCCGACGTCGAGGCTGTCGCGGCGTGCGAGGTCGAGCAGCTGCGCGCGGGAATAGATCGTCCCGGGCCGCTTCGCCATCGCGGCGAGCAGCGCGTATTCGCTCGGCGTCAATGTCAGCGGTTCCGAACGGACGCGAATCGTGCGCGTCGGCTCGTCGATCGCAATGAGGCCGGCGCTGTCGCCGGGCTTGCGCGACCGGCGCAGAATCACCTTGATGCGCGCCACGAGTTCGCGCGGACTGAACGGCTTGCAAACGTAGTCGTCCGCGCCGATCTCGAGCCCGAGCAGCCGGTCGACTTCTTCCACGCGCGCCGTGACCATGATGATGGGCACGTCGGAAAAGGCGCGCACCGCCGTGCAGAGCGAAAGTCCGTCGAGACCGGGCAACTGCAGATCGAGCACGATCAGGTCCGGCACGCGCCGCTCGATCGCGGCGAGCGCGGCGCGGCCGTCGCCGATCACGTCGGCGTCGTAGCCCGCCGCGCGCGCGTAGTCGGCGACGATCGCGGCGAGTTCGCTTTCGTCCTCGACGATGAGAATGCGCGCCGTCACGTCAATGGCTCAGCGGCAGCGTGACGATCGCGCGAAGTCCGCCGAGCGGCGAGGGGGCGAACGTGAGCCGGCCCTGGTGCGCCTCGACGATCGCGCGGCTCAGGGCGAGCCCGAGACCGAGGCCGCGGGATTGCCGGTCGCGCAGCGCCTCGACGCGAAAGAAACGTTCGCCGAGTCGCGCGAGACTGTCGGCGGCGACGCCCGGCGCGGAGTCGTCGACGACGAGGCGCAGGGTGTCGTCTGCCGCGGCGGCCTGCAACGCGATCGTGCCGCCACTATCGGTGTAGCGCACTGCGTTCTCCAGCAGATTCGTGAAGACCTGACGCAGCCGGTCTTCGTCGGCGTTCACGGTCGAGCGCGCCGGCGGCGTCGCGACGGTCAGCGACAACCCGGCAGCAAGGCACTTCTCGGCAAACCCGTCGGCGCTCTCGCCGAGCAGTCGCCACGCGTCGGTCGGCGAACGGTCGAGCCGCAACTGCCCGACGTCGGCGCGCGCAAGCTCGTCGAGCTCGTCGACGCGCCGGCTCAGCGACATCACCTGCCGCAGCAGCAGCGCGACGTTGTCGGGCGTCGCGGCGCGAACGCCATCCTGCAGCGCTTCGAGCTGGCCGCGCAGGACCGACAGCGGCGTGCGCAATTCGTGGGACGTATCGGCGACCCACTGCCGGCGCGAACGCTCGGCGGCCCCGAGCCGTTCCGCGAGTCCGTTGAACGCCCGCGCGAGCTCGCCGAGTTCGTCGCGACGCCGCGCCGGCAGGCGCGTATCGAACTGCGCGTCGCCGAGCCGACGCGCGCCGGCGACGAGCTGGCCGATCGGCCGGCGCACCTGCGCCGCGAGCGCTGCCGCAGCGACGGCGCAGAGGCCGAGCCCCATCACGGCGACGACGAACAGATTGCGCTGCTGCTGCATCAGGAATGCGACGGCGAGCGCATCGTCCGCGCTCTCGGGCTTGGCGAGAACGAGATAGCCGACGGTCTCGCCATCGACGGCGATCGCGCGCTGGCGCGTGTCGATGGAGGCGAACGCGATCAGGAGCGGATGTGCGATCGCGCCAGCGAGATAGTGCCGGTCGCGGTCGAGCAGGCCGATGCGATAGCCGAGGCTGTCGGCATCGGCCGCAGTCGCCTTCGACGAACGCACGCGCGCCCACGCGTCGCGCAGCCAGGCCTTTCGCGCGCCGGACTGCGATGGGAGGAACGACCAGTCCCGTTGCTGTCGGTACTGCGCGACCAGCGCCTCGACGAGCGCATCCAGTTGCGCCGTTTCGTCGGGCCCGGCCTGGGCCGGATCGCGTTCGAGCAGCCGCCAGCGGATCAGCCCGATGCCGAGCGCCGCCACCGCGAGAAACGCAAGCAGCACGGCGAGAAACAGGCGGTGGCCGATCGAAAGCCGCAACGGCGGTGTGTCCCATCGAGGGGCACGCATCATCGCGGCTTCGGGGAATGCAGTGCAATCCTTGCGGAGGCACTGCTCGCCGCGACAGTGTGCAGTGCCGTCGCTCGCATACGCACGCCGCGGAATTGGCGACAATCCCTGCATTCCGCACCGTCGTCCCCGAACGCAGCAGGCACCAGTCCCTCCATGAGCGCGCCCGACGCCGAACTGAAGCTCCATCCTCCCGTGGAACCGCGCGACAGCGGCAGGCTCGATGTCGGCGACGGCCACATGCTCTACTGGGAGCGTATCGGCACGCCGGGCGCGCAGCCCGCGGTATTCCTGCACGGCGGGCCGGGCAGCGGCTGCTCGGGCGTGCACCGGCAGCTGTTCGATCCGCAGGGCTACGACGTGCTGCTGTTCGACCAGCGCGGCTCGGGGCGTTCGCAGCCCACCGCCGGGCTGCACGCGAACACGACGGCGCATCTCGTCGCCGACATCGAACGGCTGCGCCGCGACATCATGGGTTGCGAGCGCTGGCTTGTGTTCGGCGGTTCCTGGGGGTCGACCCTGGCGCTGGCCTACGCGCAGGCGTATCCCGGGCGCGTCGACGCGATGATCCTGCGCGGCATCTTCACCTCGACCCGCGCCGAACTCGACTGGTTCTATCGCAGCGGCGTCGATCAGGTGTTTCCCGACAAATGGGAACGTTTCGTCGCGCCGATTCCCGAGTCCGAACGCGGCGATCTGCTGAACGCCTACCGGAAGCGCCTGCAGCACGCCGACCCTGCCGTGCAGCGCGTCGCGGCGCGCGCGTGGACACGCTTCGAAACCGAGGTGTCGAGCCTCGTCCATCGGGCCGACGACAGCGCGGACGATGATGCGCACGATCTTGCCGTCGCGCGTATCGAAAACCATTTCTTCTCCAACGGTTGCTTTCTGGAAGAAGGGCAATTGCTGCGCGACGCGCGGCGTCTTGCCGCGATACCCGCCGTGATCGTCCACGGCCGCTACGACATGCCGTGTCCCGCGCGCTATGCCTGGGCGCTGCACCGCGCCTGGCCCGAAGCGGAATTTCATCTGGTCGAGGCGGCAGGCCATGCGTTTCGCGAGCCCGGCATTCTCGAGCGGCTGCTCGAGGCGCTGCGGCGGTTTGCGAGACCGGCCGCAGGGCCGGGATAGGCCGTCGCGACAGCGCGAACGTCGTCGACGGGCTCCATGCCGATCGCGTGTTGCCGATCCGCGACGATCTCCGACCTCGTGCGCCTGTGCCGGGCCCCGCGCTTCGCGCAGACATTCGAGCGCGGCGCACCGCGTTCGCGACATGGCGTCTGCGCGTGAACCTTTCGCGCCGTCTCCCGACTACCCTGACGACCGAAGCAGGAACTCGCCCGTGCTCCCTCCGATACCCCCCGCTCTGCATGCCGACGAACTCCTGATCGTCCGTTGCCAGCTCGGCGAACGCGCCGCGTTCGATGCGCTGATCCGGCGCTGGTCCGCGCCATTGCATCGCTACGCGATGAAGCTGACGCACGATGCGACGCTGTCCGACGATCTCGTGCAGGAGATCTGGTTGGCCGTGCTGCGCGGGCTCGCCCGCCTGCGCGATGCCGCGCAATTCCGCGCCTGGCTCTTCGGCATCGCACACCGCACCTTCGCCGACCGTCTGCGCGACCGCTACCGGATGCCGGTCGATGCGAGCGTCGACCTCGACGCGCTCGCTGCCGTGGATGACGACAGCGAGGCCGAAGACCGCGCACGCGCACTCGCGAGCGGCATGGAGCACCTGCCGCTCGTCGAGCGCGAAGTGCTGACCTTGTTCTATCTCGAGGACCTCTCGCTCGCCGACATCGCGAGC
>CAMLSI010000271.1 GCA_946482585.1 uncultured Lysobacteraceae bacterium | reverse complement strand
CGCGACGGCCGCGACCTCCTGGAAAGCGCCGACCGCTTGCTGTATGAAGCCAAGCGCGGAGGGCGCAATCGGTGCGTCATCGCGGGTGCCGACGGGGTGGCGACTCGCGTGCTACAGGGGGAAGAACCGTCATGATCCGGCACAGTGTGCTGTGGATGGCTATTGCCGCGGCGGGGTCCGCGCTGGCCCAGGACGGCGCGGAACGCGCCGACGAGGCGGAGCGGCAGGCCTTGCTGCAATTGCTCGCCGAGGAAACCGAGGTCGCCACACGGACGCGCGAGAACGCCGACTTCGTGCCCGGCATCGTCAGCGTGCTGTCGGCCGACGAAGCACGCGCGCTCGGCGCGCGGTCGGTGCTCGATGCCATCGCCCTGCTGCCGGGGATCGAGGTCAATCGCGACCCCAACGGCGCGGCGACGCTGCGCGTGCGCGGCATCGATGCGTTCTTCAATTCCGGAAACGTAAAGATATTGATCGACGGCCTGGATACGTCCTATCCGGTGGCCGCCCAGAATTCCGCCACGCTGCTGATGCCGCTGAACCTGGTCGACCGGATCGAAGTGATCCGCGGTCCGGGTTCGGTCGTGTTCGGCGATTTCGCGCTGAACGGGCTCGTCAACATCGTGACTCATGCCGACAGGAACGGCGCCTTCGTCGGCGCCGGCGCAGGCGGCGAGCGCCTGATCGGCGGGTCCCTGTCGGGCGGCGGGGACTGGAACTGGCAGCTCGATCTCGCCCGGGAAACCAGCGATCGCTACGACGCGCCGGGACGGGGTCCTGCGGACGAAGCGCGCAACTACGGCGCGCTGCGCATCGCGCACGGAGGATTCGCCTTCAAGGCGGCCGGCCTCGCGCGCAACCAGGAGCGCGTGACGTTGGCGGCAGGGTCGGCGACACCGGTCCTGCGCACGCCCAGCGAACACACGAAGGCTCTGGAGGCGCGCTACGACTGGCATTTCGGCGACGACGACCGGGTCGGCCTGTGGACGCGCTATTCGGATGCGGACTATGCATCGGGTCAGTTCTTCGCCGCTGATCGCCGCGAGATCGGCAGCGACGCGAACTGGCTGTTAGGCCGCCATCGCGTGCTCGCCGAAGTCGCGTTCGGCGAGCTCGATGTCGAACGCGCGACTCTGCCGGTCATGCCGTTGCCGCCGAACGTGCCGCCGCCGCCCGGGCGGCGGCCAGCGAGCGTCAGCACGAAGCTGTCGTCGCATTCGCTGCTGTTGCAGGACCAATTCGATTGGGGCGAACGCCTGAGCATCACTGCAGGCCTGCGCTACGACGAATTCTCCGACGTCGCGACGCGCATCACGCCACGGCTCGGCGCCATCTGGCGCGCAAGCGGCACCAACACGATCAAGGCCCAATACGGCGAAGGGTTCCGCACGCCGATCATGGTCGAGCTCTACGACAGCGGCGTGCGCAACACGAACCTCGATTTCGAGAATGTGCGGACGAGCGAGCTGGCCTGGATTCACCGGCGCCAGGACAGCCTGTTCCGCGCGACCGTCTATCACGCGCTGGTCAGCGACTTTCTGACCCCCGCCGGCCCGCCCGGCTCGGGCTTTCGCAACACCGGCTATACGAGTTCGCGCGGCATCGAGCTCGAAGCCAGCACGCGGATCGCCGATGCCTGGCGCCTCAGCGCCAACGTGTCGCGTATCGAAACCAGTCATCAGGTGCCGACGCCGGACGGCGCGCGGCCGCCATTGCAGACCGCGTTCGGAACGCCGGACATCCTCGCCAACGTCGGCCTCATCTACCAGCCGAGCGAGCGCTGGACCCTGGGCGCGAACTGGAACCGGGTCGGCGCGCGCGCCACGCCGCCGACGGAACTCGACGGCTACAGCGCGGTGAACCTTTCGGCGGAGCATCGATTCGCCGGCGTTCCCGGACTGAGCCTGAGGCTGGCCGTACGCAACGCGACGAGCGCGGAGATCACCTATGCGCAGAACCGTCCGCCGCCGAACGCGCCATTGATCTTCGACTACGGTGCGCGAATCTGGTCGGTCGAACTGGGCTGGCAGCGGTAGGTATTCCTGGACTCCGAACGGCGCGGCGCTGTCTGTCGACGCGTCCGCGCCCATGGCACGCATCCGGGCTGCGGATCAGCGCACGAACAGTGCGATGAGGATCACGATCGGCAGTGGTACGCCCAGCAGGAGCAGCAAAATGGATCGCATGGAATTTCTCCAGAAAGCAACAAAGGGTCGGCGGGGGCTGGTCGGTCGTGCAACGGCGGCTCAGTCCACCGCATCGCGGCGCTTGCCGCCCCATGTGGCGAAGTAGCTCGCGAAGAACGCACCGCCCAGGAGCGAAATGAAAAGCCACAATGCGGCGTAGGCGGCAGCCTTCCGTGCTTTGTCCGCCGCTTCTTTCGTTGTCGCGATCGCTTTTTCCCACTCCGCATACGCCGTACGCACGCGGGCTTCGCCTTCGGCAGCGGTCAGACCGGTGCGGTTCGCAATCACCTGGCCCAGATAGCGCGTGTCGTCGGCACTGAGGGAGCCCGCCCGAACGGCGTTCGCGAAGATACGCGCCGTTTCGCCGAGCGCAGGGGCGCTCTCGCGGTCGCCCGCGGGTCGCACGCCGTCGCCCGTCGACGGGGGCGGCGGCGCGGCCGCGTTCGGACCGGGACGGAACAGACTGTCGAGCAGATAGCGCTGGCCGGAGTCGGGCTTGCCGGCGTCTTCGGCGGCCACGGCCGTGGCCGCCGCGTCCGCGCCACGCAGCGCTGCAGCGCCCGCCTGCGCTCCGCCGCTGACGATGCCGCCGATGGCCGAAACGAACAGCGCGGCCGTAGCCAGCGTCGCGATCGACCACGCCAGGAAGCCGTGCGCGGTGTCCCGGAAATAGACCTCGTCGCTATGCGTGCCGAGCCAGCGCGTGCGCAGCCGGCCGGCGAGGTAGCCGCCCAGGGCTGCCGCGGCGATCTGGGTAAGCGTGATCCACAGGATCGAACCGATGCCCAGCGCTTGTGCACTGGCACCGGCATTCGACCAGGGCGAGATGCTGGACATCCCCAGGCCGAAGCCCAGGAACGCGAGCACCAGCGACAGGGCGGCGGCGCCGGCCGCTCCGGCCAGGATCGCCCCCCAGGACACCGCCGAGAGTGTCGGCGTGGCCACGCTGCGTTCGGCCACGCGCGGCGAAGATTCGTCGTAAGTTCGATCAATGATGTTTTCCTTGGATGCGTGCCGGACACGACGTCCAGCTCACCGCACTGTGGCAAGGGCACGCTCCGTGCCGGTGCCGGGCCGGCGCCGCAACTCGCTTTCGACGCGCAGAGAGATTGCAACTCGCACGAACGGCCTCCGGATCGAGCGATTTCGCCCGTCACGGCAGCACGGACTCATCCGTTCCTTCGCCCGGAGATGTCCGGAACGGCCATCCACATGGATGGAAAAATGAACACTTCCGGATGGTAAGGTGGCGACATGAACAAGGCGCGCCTCTCCGAAACCGAGAAGATCACCATCAATCTCGGCCTGGTCGACCTCGGCCAGATCGACTTGCTGGTCCAGGAAGGTTTCTTCACGAACCGAACCGATTTCATTCGCTCAGCCATCCGTGCCCAGCTCGGCGCACATCAGGAAATGGTCCGGCAGACGGCCATGCGCAAGACGTTGGTCATGGGCCTGCAGGAGTTTTCCGCCGCCGATCTTCTCGCCGCGCGCGCGAAAGGCGAGCGTCTGACCATCCGCGCGCTGGGTCTGGTCCGGTTCGCGAACGACGTGACCCCCGATCTGGTCGCGGCAACGATCGAATCGATCGAAGTGCTGGGGGCTGTGCAAGCCAGCCCCGGCGTGAAATCTGCCTTGCAATCCCGAACGAAATGAACGGAGTGGTGCCCATGTCGGTTTTTTCCGCAGCGATGCGCAAAGCGTTGGAACTCACGCGGTCGGGCGACGTGCGCGGCGCCACCCGCCGCATCCGCGATGCCCTGCAGGGAAGACCGGCCGGCGCCGACCCGGCAGTGATGGAGGGGCAGTTCGTCGTCGTCCCCGGGGAGATCAGCCGCGCGCCTGAGGCTGATCCGCTCCGCCTGCCGGCGACGCAACGAGCACCGGGTGCTTCACCGGACGCCGATGCCGAAGCGTCGAAACCGGTCCGGCCCGCCGGACGGTTCCTCTCGGGCACGTATTCGAACGCGGCCGGTGCCCGGTCGTACAAGCTATGGCTTCCGCGCGGCAACGTCGCCGGCAGGCCGTTGATCGTCATGCTGCACGGGTGCACGCAGGACGCCGACGATTTCGCGCGCGGTACGCGGATGAACGAGCATGCCGATCGGCTGGGCTGCTGCGTGCTGTATCCCATCCAGAGCGGCAGAGCGAACGCGCAACGCTGCTGGCGCTGGTTCGAGGCGGCTCACCAGGTTCGGGACGCAGGAGAGCCTTCGCTCCTCGCCGGCATGACCGACCACGTCGTCGCCGAGTACCGGCTCGATCGCGCACGCGTCTACGTCGCCGGCCTCTCGGCGGGCGGTGCGATGGCGCTGGTGATGAGCGAGGCGTATCCCGACCTGTTCGCGGCCGTCGCGGCGCATTCCGGATTGCCGGTGGGGGCGGCGTACAACGTCCCGTCCGCGATGGCGGCGATGGCGGGGCGTCCCGCGAAGGCGAGCCGCAATGCACGCGCACGATCGCGGCCCGTGCCGGCCATGGTGATACACGGGCAGGCGGACCGGACCGTCGCCGCGGCGAACGCGGATGCGATCGTGGACCAGTTGCGCGCGCGCTACGAACAGGCATCGTCGCCGCTGGCACGACAGACATCCGAGGCACGGAGTCATCAGGTAACCACGTATCGCACCGCGGACGGGACGCTCGTCATCGAGCACTGGACCGTGCACGCCGGCGGGCATGCCTGGTCCGGCGGCGATCGGAACGGAAGCTACACGGACCCCGACGGTCCTGAAGCGTCGGAAGCCATCGCCGAATTCTTCCTGTCGCACGTCCACGGCGGCAGGCGCGTCTGCTGAGCGGAATGTCCAGAATTGGACGCGTTGCGAACACGCGCGACCGCATTTGTCGGCAGCTTCGAACCGTTCAGCAGCAGGTCGCGCCCGTAGCCGACGGGTCGATCGCCGCAAGCGGCAGGCGACAGTTCGCGGGCTAGCGCTTGATCGGCCAGTTCGTGGCGCGTCGGGCGATGGATGGCGATGCCGGTAGTGCCGGCATCGCCGATTCGGCCAGCAGGCGGACGTCGGCGGATTGGAAGAAGCCGTCGCCCGTATCGTCGAGGTAGGCAACGCCGCCCTGCATGATCTTGTCCGAATCCACGAACAGTTCCTTTCCGCACGTCGCCGCGCGCAGGTTGCTGCAGATCGAAAGTGGAATTCGAAGCCAGGCCTTGGTGGGAAACGTGAAGAAGACGCCGGGCCGCAGTCTGCGCAGGATGGCGTGATCAATCGCGACCAACGCGCTGTCCACGTCGATGTCTACGCACCTTCCCAATGCAATGTCGAAGCTCATGTGAATCCTCTGCTAGACAGATACGCGTGTCAGCATGTCTATCGTGCCGGCCGCGTGGTACGCCAAAAGCGATCGAAGCCTTGCTTCCGCGGCAACCGGATTGCGCAGATTGTCGGATGCGGAAAGCGAGTAGACGAATCCGTCGGCATTCCATTGCGCAGCGCGACTGACTCTGACGTGGTCGCATTCCGATGCCTCGCTCCACAATTTTTTCAGCGGCGCGGGGCCGATCCCTCCGCCGCGCGACAGATAAAACTGGAAGTGGACGACGAATCGCGGGCGCCTTGCGGTCGGGATGCCTGCAGGCCTGTTGACGATAGTCAAGATCGAGCCCTCCCGTATTGGGTTTCGGTGCAACCCGGAATGAATCGCCAGGTCTTATATACACCAGTCAGCCGTGGACCACGGTGATGACAGCGATGTTGGCGGACACGAGCGTCAGGGTCGCTGCGTCACGCACGCGCCTTCGAGGGCTAATGGCCCGGGCGTCTCTGTCAGTGAGTCGCGCCTGCGCCGTGAGCGTCGGCGACAGGCAGTCCGGCGATGAAAGCCTGAACGGCGCGGCTGTCACCGCGGTCGGTGGCGAACGCTACGAGCTCGGCAATGGTAGTTCTCTGGAGCAGCCGCGCTCCGGCAGCGACCGCGTTCTTCAATCGTTGCAGCAGGCCCCGCTTGGCGGCACACCGAAATGTCCGGGCAGCTTGGCCTGCGAGTCGCGGCGCCGGACCGAACGGGAGTGATGCCTCGCCAACGCAAATATGTATAAAGAGTTACTTTTAAAAACATATTCTCGACCGGGCATTCAATGCATGGGGCGGGGCTTTCGATCGCGATTGTGGGGGAAGGGCATTGGCTGCACTGCGTATTGCCATCATCCAAAGCTTGAATTGTCGAGATCCAACGAAGGGGGTTGCATTGAGCCGGCGAGTTGCCAGGATGCCGAAGGCGGGATGTCGCTGATTGCTTCCTGGCCGAATCCCGGCACCCGATACGGAGCCGCGCATTCGCCGGTTCTTCTTCGCGCTGGCCGGCCATAGAGCTTCGTGTGGAGCGCGAGCCATTCGTTCGCATGCCATCGAACTCAAGCCGCTTTTCGGCGCGGCGGTGCTCTCCGTCAGGGGGGGGCGCCATGGGGTACCCCTCGGGCCGCTGCCCAGCTTACCCGCCGGGCGAACGCGGCTATCCCGAACGAGTACGTCCGTCCGAGACCATTGCGAGGGTCGGAAAGGGAAGTTTTCTGCGGGTTCCAGACGGCCGCGGACTTTCATGGACCGTCATGATGGTGCCGGTGGAGGGAATCGAACCCCCACTCTGTCGCCAGAAACAGATTTTGAGTCTGCCGCGTCTACCAATTCCGCCACACCGGCACAGGTGTCGCGCCGATCGAAGGCCGGCGCGGGTAGGGGCGGCGAGTATAGCCGAAAGCGGATTGCCGTGAAGACCGGCGATGCGCGTGTCCGCGTCAGTGCGTATGGTCGAGCGAGAGCTGGCGCTGGTCGCGTTCGTACCAGAAGTTCTCGAGCGGGCGGAACACGCTGCAACTGGTCATCGGGCCGCGGTAGATGTGCAGCGAGACGGCGACGTCGTTGTCGCTGGGATTGCAGATCGTGTGGTATTCGTGCGGCGGGATCAGGCTGCCGGCGGAGCCGGCGCCGGCGATCATCGTGCCGCGCGATTCGAAGCGGTAGCGGTTGTCGTCGTGGCCGGTCATTTCGTACGGCGTGAT
>CAMLSI010000270.1 GCA_946482585.1 uncultured Lysobacteraceae bacterium | reverse complement strand
AGCTCATGGAACGCAGCGTCGGCAAGGACTATCTCGCCGTCGTGCGCGGCTGGCCCGACGCCAGCGGCTGCATCGATCATCCGCTGAGCGGCGCCAGCCTCAAGGGTCCGCTGCGCGAGGCACGCACGCACTGGCGCCGGCTCGCGACGGTCGAGGTGCCGATCGAAATGGGCCGCTATCCGCAGCAGCGCTATTCGCTGCTCGCGGTATCGCCCGAAACCGGCAGGTACCAGCAGATCCGGCGTCATTTCGCGCATGCCTCGCATCACCTGATCGGCGACACCACGCACGGTCGCGGCGATCACAATCGGTTGTTCCGCATCCACTGGGCCGTGCACCGGCTGCTGCTGCACGCCTGGCGGCTGAGCTTCGACCATCCGCTCACGCGCGAACGCGTGAGCGTGCAGGCGCCGCTCGATGCGAGCTGGCAGCGCGTGCTCGCCGCGTTCGGCTGGGACGCGGCGCTGACGGATGCCGCGGCATCCGCCTGAGCCGGCGCGGCCGCACGCGGCCGCTTCAAGGCTCGTGCGCGCAGATCGCCTGGAGTTCACGCGTGTCGCGTTCGGCCAGGAAACCGAGATCGAGCATGCAGACGGCGTAGTCCTTGCCGTCGCGGTAGCTGCGCCCGGAACGGCAATGGCTTCGGCTCGTCAGCAGCACGGCGCGCAACTGCGCCGCGGTGCAGCCGGCGAAACGCCGGTCGCTCCAGATCAGCGCTGCCGCGCCGGACACGACGGCGGCCGCGGCGGAACTCTGTTCGAACGCGGCGTAGTCACCGCTGCAGCTCGCGCTCGCGCGCAGCGGCGTGCTCGGTGCGCAGACGCTGTGACCCTCGTAGCGCATCGGCGCGGGCGCGCCGATGTCGACCGTGCCGAACCCGAAGTTCGCGTTTCCCGCGGGCTCGCCGTCGTAGCGGCGCGTCTCGACCGTGACGAGGTTCGGCGCGTTGTACGAGCCGGGCCAGCGGCTGATCATGTCGACGTTGGTGCCGGTGTTGCCGGCGCTCGCGACGACGAGCAGGTTTTCGTTCTGCGCGCGCTGCAGCGCCGTCGTCAACGCGGTCGTCGCGAGCCGCTGCACGCTGCCCATGCTGATGTTCGCGACACGCGCAGGACGGCCGCGCTCGTCGCGGTACTCGACGGCGCAGTGCAGGGCCGCGGCAAGACTGAATTCGCCGGTGCAGCCGCCGACATTGGTGTTGATCGAGACGAGCGTGTGCACGGGGGCGATGCCGGCCGTGCCTTTGCGGTTGTCGCGCGTCGCCGCGATCACGCCGGCGACGCGCGTGGCGTGCCAGTGACCCGGCGGCGGCGCGACCTGCGGACAGCAGTCGGCGGCGCCGCAGCGGCCGTCGTCGTCGCGCAGCCGCGGCTGTATGTAGACCACGCGAGCGAGGTCCTCGTGATCGGCGCGCACGGGACCGTCGAGCACGGCGACGCTGACCGGCTCGCCCGGCCGCAGGCGCCGCGTGGCCGGCATGCGTATCGCACGCCAGAGTGCGGCGTTGTGGAAATGGAGCGGATCGCCGCCGCGCGTGCCGTCGAGATCGAAGCGCGCTTCCTCGACGACGCGCAGTCGCGGATCGCCGGCCAGACGCTCGAGTTCGCGCTGTTGCTCGGGGTCGCCGGCGCGGCTGCGGAACAGCAGGCGCTGGCCGGTCTGTTCGGCGTCGAACAGCTCGCCGTAGCGCTGCGCGAGCGAGGCGGCGAGTTCCTTGTTCGCCGTCTCGACGACATAGTCGACCGGTCGCCGGCAGTCGCCGTCGTCGCGCGGACGCGCCGACGCCGGAACGGCCGACGTGCGCAGGGCCGGCACGGGCGTATCGGCGCGTTCCGCGGCGATCAGGCGCGTCGGCACGAAGGCGCACAGCAACGTCGCGAATGCGACGATGGTCGGATTCGATGACATGGATTCCCCCTGTGGGAAAGGCGGGCTCCGTAGGGAAACCCGCCGAAGGCGCGGCTCAGTTCACGTCGCCGGACCAGGACCCGTCATCGGGATCGGGACTGCCGCCGGTGACCGATGCGCTGACGTAGCAGTTCAGCCGGTTCCCGCGCTCGCCCGGATCGCCGGCAAGGCTCATGCAAAACGCACGTTCGATGTAGGTCGGGTTGTTGTTGATGTCGGGCGGGCCGAGCGTGAAGATCGTGCCGACGATCTGATCGTGCGCCAAGTCGTAGGCGACGTTCGTCGCGTTCTTCCAGGTCTGGTAGTACGTGTTGTTGTTCGACGTGAGCTGCAGCTTGTCGAAGGTGCGGCTGCCCGTGGTGGGATGATCCTTGAGCACGATCTGCATGACGTCGCCTTCCTCGACGCAGATCGCGTCGGCGTTCGGGCTCGCGCTGGTGATCGTGTAACTGTGTTCGAACGTAGTCAGTGCCATGAGGCCCCCTTTTCACTGCTCGGCGGATGGATGAATGGCGCAAGCCGCAGCCTGCGAATCACCTACTGCAGTTGGGGCGCGGAATATCTCACCTGACCACGATCACCAGCCCCAGACGGCGACGCCGGCCCAGAGCACCGGGTTGGCCTGCGGGTATCGCTCGAGCAGCGCGAGCTGCGCCTGCCGCAGCGCCTGCGCGGGCTGCTCGACGGCGAGCCGCGGATCGGCGTAGAAGCCATCCATGAGCTCGGGCATGGTCGCGTCGTCGATCGGCCACAGGGTCGCGACGACGCGCCGCGCGCCCGCCTGCAGGAACGCGTAGGCGACGCCGAACGTGCCTTCGTCCAGCACGGCGCGGCCGCTCGCCGTGTCGCAGGCGCCGAGCACGACGAGCGGCACCGGCACGCGGCTCGCGCCGATCCGGCGCGCCGACAGGAATCCGTCGATGTCGCGCCCCTGCGCGTCGAACAGCGACAGCACGAGCCCGGAACCGCTGGCGCCGTTGCGATCGCCGGTACCGTGAGTGGCGAAATGAATAATGGAAAACGTATTCATTGCGCTACTCTGCAGAGTGGCCAGATTCGCGTCGAACCCGTCGAGCAGCGTGCTGCGCACGTCGCCGAGCCGCATGCGCACGCGGCGTATCTCCTCGCCGCTGCCGCGCAGGCGTCCGATGGCGCCGCGCCGTGTCGCGCCGGAGTCGGCCGCGAGCAGCGCGCCGTCTGCGAAGCGGGGATCATCGCGCGTGTAGACCGGATCGCCGATCAGGAGCGCCGAGAGTTCGCCCCGTACCTCGTGCAGCGGCGCGCGCAGCAGCAGCCAGGTCGCGGGCAGCAGAGCGAGCTCGTGCCGTTCGATCAGGTAGCCCGGCGTGTCGCCGCAGCGCAGCGCGGCGAACGGCAGTCCGTCGAGCGCGGTATCGCTGACGATGAGCACGCGTCGCGTACCGACGTGCGCGGCGACGGGCTGCCAGATGCGCTCGCAGGCGGCGGCGAGATCGCGTTTCCAGTCGCCGCTCGCGCCGCCGTCGGCGCCGAGCGCGCTGCGCGCCTGGCGCACGACCGCCGCGAGCTCGTCCTGCGAACTCAGCACGGCGGCGTGCAGATCGTTGCGACCGACGACCCAGGCATAGCTCGTCTGCGGCAAGGTGCGATAGACCACGAGCGTCGTGTCGTCGGGCAACGCATGCTGCAGCTGCGCCAGCTGCAGCGGCGCGGCCGCACGCACCGGCTCGGGACCGGCGGCGGCGTCGAGCGCGCGCAGCTCGGCCTCGGTACGACGGATGTCCGCATCGAGACGGCGGCGGCGCTCGTCGCTGACGGGGTTGTCCTGCTGTTTCCAGCGCGTGAGCGCGAGCGCGGCGAGCTGCGCGAGCACGCGTTCGCGCTGCGACGCGGCGGCGGCGTCGGTCGCGGCGGGCAGCGGCATCGCGTCGAGCCGGCTGCGCAGGCTGCGCGCATGGAAACCGGCGCTGAGCAGCAGCGCTTCCGCCGCACGGCGCGGTTGCCCCTGCGCATCCGTGTCCTGCATCAGCAGCGAGATCAGGCCGACCTGCGCATCGCGCTGGCCGGCGAGAAACAGGGCGCGCAGTTCGAGATCGAACACGTAGGAACCGGCCTGCTCGGTCGCGGCGACGGCTTTGCGGTACGCGGCTTCGGCGCGTGCGAATTGCCGCTGGGCGCGCAATGCGTCGGCGACGAGCGTCTGCGCGTCGATCTGCTGCACCGGCGTCAGCCAGCTCGATCCCAGGGCCGCTTCGGCATGCCGCTGCGCGTGCGCCGCGTCGCCCCGGCTCAGTTCGGCATGGCCCAATTCGATCGATGCAAGATCCGTGTGCCCGGTGCGATCGAGTTTCTTGCTCGCGTCGTAGGCCTGCTGCGCCGCGGCCAGCGCCTCGGCCGTGGCGCCGCTGCGGCGGTAGATCCGCGCCGCGCGCAGCCGGCTCTCGATGGCGGACTGCGGCCTCGCTCCCGCCGATTCGGCCGTGGCGACGGCCCGCGCTATCGTCTCGCGCGCGTCGGCGGGACGGCCGTCGTCGAGCTGCGCCTCGGCGAGCCGCGCGAGCGTCGTCACGGTTTCGTCCGGTCGATTCAGTGGCGTGACGAGATCGAGCGCGCGCTGCTGCAGATCGACCGCCAGCGCGGTCTCGCCGAGCATGAGCTGCACGACGCCCTGATTGCGTACCGCCCGCACCTTGCCGAGCGTGCCGTCCTCGAAGGCGCTTCCGGCGCGTTCGAAACCGCGCGCCGCGTCGGACAGGCGGCCGCGCGTCAATTGCACGAGCGCGAGGTTGTTGAGCGCATCGCCGCTCTCGCGTTGATCGCCCAACGACTGCCGGAGCGCGAAGGATTGCTCGAAAAAGTTCGCCGCCTGCGTGGTATCGCCGAGCAGCCAGTACGCGCCGCCCAGATTGTTGAGCGCGGTCGCGATGCGCGGACGGTCGCCGCTGGCCTGCGACAGCGACAAGGCTTCCTCATTGCAGCGCCGCGTGATTTCGGCGCTGTCGAGCACTTCGCCGCTGAGGCAGAGATTGCCCTGGATGACGGCCAGCAGCAGGGGGTCGTCGACCCCGGCGAGGGCCGCGCGGGCGCGGCGCAGCGGCGCGATCGCCGCGGCGCTGTCGCCATTGCGATAGTGGTGCATGCCGAGATTGTTGAGGGCGGAAGCCAGGCGGCGCGGGTCGTTTCTACGCTGCCATACCGGCAGCGCACGTTCGATCGCGGCGACTGCCGCGGCGCGCTTGGACTGCAGACCGAGGATGCGTTCCTGCAGGCCGGCGCAGCGCAGGTAGCCCGCGTCGTCCTGCGCCTGTTCGCGCCCGGCGCAGAGTGTCGCGGCGAGTTCCGCCGTGGCGGGTTCGCGCACGCGCTTGCGGTCGGCGACGCGCTGCGCGAGCGCGGTTTCCTCGAGATCGAGCGCGAAGCCGCGCGTCGCTGCGGCCTCGGCGGACACGCCGTCGATCGCGATGCCGACCGTACCGGGCGGTGAACCCAGACGAGGCGCCTGCAGCCACAGTTCGAGCGTGGCCGTTGTTTCCGCAACGGCCAGACGGTGTTCGCCCCAGCGCAGGATGTCGTCGTCGGCGAACGACCAGCGCGTTTCGCCGGCACGCAGCTCGGCCTCGACGTCGATGCCCTGCTCGACGACCCGCAGGCGCAGCGGCGGAGGCCGGCCGCGCGGCAGCGCGAAGCGCCGCGTCTCGCCGGGTTGCAGGCTCACGTGTGCCGGAAGCGCGGCAGGCAGGGATTCCAGTCGCGCGCTCGGCGGCGCGTCCGGCGCCGCGACGGCCGGCGGTGCGCCGACGGGGTTGGCGGCCGCGGGCGGCGCCTCGCGCGGCGATACGGAGATCAGCCCGTGGCCGAGCCACAGCACCGCGACGGCGCAGGCGGCGCCGAGCAGGCCGCGCCGGCGTGCGCGGCCGCGGCCTGGGTCGTCCGTGGCTGGTGTGTCCCGCATACCGCGTTTCCCCGACGCGCTGGGCGTCGCCGGAGTGTACCTGTGGAAAGCCCGCGCCGGACCCGGCCGCGGCGCCCGGCGCGCCCGGATCGTGGCGGGCGCGGCGGTGCGCGGACTTTGCCGCAGCCCGGCTACAATCCGCCGCCATGCCCTCCTTCGATATCGTTTCCAAGCTCGATCCGCACGAAGTCTCCAATGCGGTCGACCAGGCCAATCGCGAGCTCGACAAGCGCTTCGATTTCCGCGGCGCCAATGCGAGCTTCGAGCTCACCGAGAGCGTCGTCACCTTGCGCGCCGACGCCGAGTTCCGCCTGAAGCAGATGCAGGAAATCCTGCTGCAACGCCTCTCCGCGCGCGGCGTCGACGTGCGCTGCGCCGAAGTCGCCGACCCCGAGGTGAACCTCTCCGCCGCACGCCAGAAAGTCACGCTCCGGCAGGGCATCGATCAGGCGCTCGCGAAGAAGATCGTCAAGCTCCTCAAGGACGCCGCGCTCAAGGTGCAGGCGCAGATCCAGGGCGACCAGCTGCGCGTCAGCGGCAAGAAGCGTGACGACCTGCAGATCGCGATCGCGTTCCTGCGCAAGAGCGAGATCGACATGCCGCTGCAGTTCGAAAATTTCCGCGACTGAGGCTGCCGTGCTCGAAGTCACTCCGCAGATCCGCATTCCCGACGACGAACTCGTCGAGAGCTTCGTGCGTTCGTCCGGTCCGGGCGGACAGAACGTCAACAAAGTATCGAGCGCGGTGGAACTGCGTTTCGACGTGGCGCGCTCGACCGCGTTGCCCGAAGCCGTGCGCCAGCGCCTGCTCGCGCGGCGCGACCGTCGCCTGACCGATGACGGCGTGCTCGTGATTTCGGCCAACCGGTTCCGCGACCAGGGCCGCAATCGCGAGGACGCGCGGCTGCGTCTCGCCGAGATCGTGCAGGCGGCGACCGTGGTGCCGAAGAAGCGCATCGCGACCAAGCCGAGCAAAGGCTCGCAGGAGCGCCGCCTGCAGGAAAAGAAGACCCGCTCCGACCACAAGCGCGGCCGCGCCAAGAACTGGAAGGACGAGTGAGCGACCACGGCCTGCCCTACTCCGGCACGCTGCCGCCGCAGATGCCGCTGTCGCCGCAGACGCCGGTGCGCCGCTTCTTCGGCTGGCTGCTGCGTGTCTGCGGCTGGAAGCTCGTCGGCCAGTTTCCCGATGTGCCGAAGCTGGTGTTCGTCGCCGCGCCGCATTCCTCGTGGTGGGACGGCGTCTGGGGACTCATGTTCAAGGTCGCCGTCGGACTCGATGCGTCGTTCATGGCGAAGAAGGAACTGTTCCGCGGTCCGCTCGGCTGGCTGCTGCGGCGTCTCGGCGGCATTCCGATCCAGCGCAATGCGGCGCACGGCGTCGTCGAGCA
>CAMLSI010000269.1 GCA_946482585.1 uncultured Lysobacteraceae bacterium | reverse complement strand
CCGTCGCGACGGCGGGTATTGTTGGGAGCCGCCGGCTGGCCGGTACGACACGAACGCGAATGATGCCGCAAACCGATGCGTGGGACATGACGGCGACGGCGCTCGGCGAACGCGGCTGGCATGTCTGGCCGGATTTCCTGCCGCCCGCGGCGATCGCCGCGCTCGCCGCGGACTGTCGCGCGCGCGACGCGGCGGGCGAGCTCGGCGACGCGACCACCGGCCGTACCGCCGTGCGTACCGCATCGACCTTGCGCGGCGACCGCACGCGCTGGTTCGACGACGCCGCGCCGAGCGCCGCGCAGGCGGCCTACTGGTCGGCGATGCAGGCGCTGCGCCAGGCACTCAATCGCCGCCTGCTGCTGGGCATGGAAACGCTCGAAGCGCACTACGCGCTCTATCCGCCCGGTGCCGGCTACGCGCGCCATCGCGACCGATTCCGCGACAGCGACGCGCGCGTGCTGTCGTCGGTGCTGTACCTGAATCGCGACTGGAACGCCGACGACGGCGGTGCACTGCGATTGCACTTGCCCGACGGCCCGCACGACGTCGCGCCGATCGGCGGCACGCTCGTGCTGTTTCTCTCCGCCGACATCGAACACGAAGTGCTGCCGTCGACGCGCGAACGACTGAGTATCGCGGGGTGGTTCCGGCGGCGAGAACTGGGCTGAATCGGGGCGGCGTTCAGACGCGCGACGACTCAGACAGCAGTTGGATCGAGCCGATGGCGAAGCCCGACATCGCCGGCGGCGGCATCGGAAATCTTCGAAGGGGAGTCGTCCTCACGAAACCGGGCGCGGCGAACACGGCTCGCCAGCGATTCAATCCACCTGCAAATGCGCCGGCAGCTCGCACAAAAAAAACAGGGCCGGAAACCGGCCCTGTCGATGTACGGCGAAACGCAAATACTCAATTGCGAGCCGGCGTGTTTTCCGCGAAGTACTCGTGACTGTCGGCGTTGTCGACCGCACGCGAGGGGTTGCTGACGGCGAGACTGTGCGCGGCGCTCTGGCCGTAGGCCCAGTCGTCGGTGCCGCCCATCACGGTGAAGTGACTGGTTTCGTGGACGATGGTGCCGGCGCGCGAGTCGGTGCCTGTGTTCGGTGCCGACCAGAACGCATTGCAGAGATACACGCGGTACGGCTGGTTCGGGTACACGTAGGCGTAGTAGTCGTCCGTGCAGGTGCAGTCGAACGTGAACGGCTGCGACGACAGCGCGCTGTAGATGTTGTTGAAGTGCGTACGCACCGTGGAATAGCGCGAGCTGTTGTAGGTGCCGAACCACCAGGTGTAGCGGCTGCCCTGCGTGCCCGCGGTCAGATAGTTGCGCGAGTTGTTCGCATAGCTGGTCGCCGACGTGCGGGCGGTCGCGATCTGGTTCTTGCGCGTCGTGCTGCAGCCGACGAAGCTGTTGGTCGCCGCGAGAATGCCGACGACGGCCTTGTCGGTTTCGTCGAGCGCATCGGGTGCGGCGTCGGCGAAGATCGTGACGCTGTCGCCGCCGACGCGATCGAATTCGAGCGCGCCGCCCTGCACGCCGCCGCGCCTGGCGTCGGCGGCCGCACGGATCACATCGCTCGCGCTGCGCTCGTAGCGCACCGTGAATTGGCCGCCCTTGCGCATGTCGTAGTACGCGCTGAGATCGACGTCGACGGTAATGCTCTGGCCCGGTGCGAGTTCGACGTAGTCCTTGTCGGTCGGGGTCGCGCGCTTGACCATGCGGCCGAGGTAGGCGACGGGTTCGCCGTTCTGCGTGACGCTGAACAGGTCGTTGCTGACGCCGTCGATCGGCGTCTGCCAGCGCAAGACCTGAACCGGCGTCGCCGTGGTGTTGCTCAGGCTATATACGATCTTGCCGCTGCCGAATTCCTTTTGTGACGGCCGGTCGATTCTGAGTTCCAGCCCCGCGGCATTGGCCGCCGTCATTCCTCCCATCCCCAACACGAGCACGGCAAAACCTGCATACAGTTTCTGCATGACGTTTTCCTCGAGTGATGTAGGCACCGCCCCCCGGCAGTGAGCGCCGCGAACGCAGCACCGTCGACTAGCGTATGCGCATATTTCCCACACGGCAACGACCGGCTGCGCTGCACCGCAACACACGCCTCGGATACAAAAAGAACACAAATTTACTTTCGATACTCCGCTGTCGCGTGCTACCTATGCCGGGTCCGTCGCGGCCGAACCGGGACGGAGCGGCCCGGACCGGCGTGCGGACGATGCGCGGCCACGGGTCTGAGCTCGCATCGTCCTGCAGAGGGAGTGATTGAATGAGCATGAGCAAGCGACTCGGGGCCGAGTTTCTCGGCACGTTCTGGCTGGTTCTCGGCGGTTGCGGCAGCGCCGTGCTGGCCGCCGCGGTGCCGACGCTCGGCATCGGTTTCGCGGGTGTGTCGCTCGCGTTCGGCCTGACCGTACTGACGATGGCCTACGCCGTGGGCCATGTGTCCGGCGGACATTTCAATCCGGCGGTTTCGCTGGGACTCGTGGTCGGCGGACGCTTCGCCGCGAAAGACCTGCTCGGCTACGTGATCGCCCAGGTGCTCGGCGCGATCGCTGCCGGCGGCGTGCTGTATCTGATCGCGAGCGGCAAGGCCGGTTTCGACGTCGCCGCCGGCTTCGCCTCGAACGGCTACGCCGAGCATTCGCCCGGCGGTTATTCGATGACGGCCGCGCTGGTCTGCGAAGTCGTGCTGACCGCGTTCTTCCTGATCGTGATACTCGGCGCCACCGACGCACGCGCGCCGTCGGGCTTCGCACCGATCGCGATCGGGCTGTGCCTGACCTTGATCCATCTGATCAGCATTCCGGTCACGAACACGTCGGTGAATCCCGCGCGCAGCACGGGCGTAGCCGTATTCGTCGGCGGCTGGGCGGTGCAGCAGCTCTGGCTGTTCTGGGTGGCGCCATTGATCGGCGCGGCGCTCGGCGGCGTGATCTACAAGACCTTGCTGGCGGACGACAAACGTTGAATGCGCCGGGATGGCGCAGCTTCTTCGGCGGCCGGCGCTTCACGCCGGGACCCTGATCGGCGCGAACGTTTCGCAAAATAAAAAAGGCGGCACAAGCCGCCTTTTTTATTTTCGGAACGGACCGGATTACTTCTTCGCGAACAGATGCTCGACGCCGGCGCGCTCTTCGCGCAGTTCCTTGTCGGTCGCGTCCATGCGCGCGCGCGAGAACTCGTTGATCGCGAGCCCCTGGACGATCTGGAACTTGCCGTCGCTGCAGGTGCAGGGATAGCCGTAGATCACGCCCGGCGCGATGCCGTAGCTGCCGTCGGACGGAATGCCCATCGAGACCCAGTCGCCTTCCGCGGTGCCGAGCGCCCAGTTGCGCATGTGGTCGATCGCGGCCGACGCGGCCGACGCGGCCGACGACGCGCCGCGCGCCTTGATGATGGCGGCGCCGCGCTGCTGCACGGTCGGGATGAAGGTGCCTTCGTACCAGGCCTGGTCGATCTGCTCGAGCGCCGGCTTGCCCTTGACGTCGGCATGGTGCACGTCCGGGTACTGCGTGGAGCTGTGGTTGCCCCAGATCGTGACCTTGTGGATGTCGGTGTTGAGCGCGCCGGTCTTTTCGGCGAGCTGGCTGATCGCGCGGTTGTGGTCGAGACGGACCATCGCGGTGAAGCAGTTCGGGTCGAGGTCCGGCGCGTTGGACTGTGCGATCAGCGCATTGGTGTTGGCCGGATTGCCGACGACGAGCACCTTGACGTTGCGCTTGGCGTGGTCGTTGATGGCCTTGCCCTGCGGCGCGAAGATTGCGCCGTTGGCTTCGAGCAGATCCTTGCGTTCCATGCCCGGGCCGCGCGGACGCGCGCCGACGAGCAGCGCGTAGTCGACGTCCTTGAACGCGACGTTGACGTCGTCGGTCGCGACGATGCCGTGCAGGGTCGGGAACGCGCAGTCGTTGAGTTCCATCACCACACCCTGCAGCGCGGGCAGCGCCGGCGTGATTTCGAGCAGGTGCAGGATGACCGGCTGGTCCGGACCGAGCATGTCGCCGGCGGCGATACGGAACAGCAGCGCGTAGCCGATCTGGCCGGCGGCACCGGTAACGGCAACTCGAACGGGGGCTTTCATGTGTAACTCCTGGCTCTGTGGCGGGCCAGGCCCGCCGGTCGAGGAAACGGGACGCGCCCGTTTCCGGGATGGGTCACTTCAGTTGAACGCTGTGGCCGCGCGCGGACAGCAACTGGTCCAGCCGCCCGGTGTCGTAGCCGTGGACGACTTCCTGGCCGATCACGGTGACCGGCACGCCGTTGCCGCCGAGGGCGACGAACGCGTCGTAACCTGCGCCGCCGTCTTCGACGTCCAGTTCGGTATAGGGCACCCGAGCCTCATCGAGCGCGGCCTTGAGACGCTGGCAGTAGCCGCACCATTCGGCGCCGAGCATGACGATGCCGCTTTCCCCGGTCTGCCGGCGCGGATCGTTGCGCTCCATCTCGCGCTTCTTGTTCCAGACGAGCCCGGCGAGCAGCACGACGCCCGTGATCGCGAGCAGCTTGATCGGACTCAGGTTCATGCACTCATTTCAGTTCGGCGAAGAATTCGGCGAAGCGCGCGAGACCGTCGGCGAGCTGGGCGGTCGGACAGGTGTAGGAAATGCGCAAGCCCTTCGGTTCGCCGAACGCCGAACCCGGCACGCACGCGACGCCCTTGGCCTGCAGCAGCGCGTTGCAGAAATCGACATCGCTGTCGATCCGGACGCCGCCGTGGCTCCTGCCGAATGCGCAGGAGATGTCGGGGAACACGTAGAACGCGCCCTGCGGACGCGGGCACTTCACGCCCGGAATCGCATCGAGCATCGCGAGCACCTGATCGCGCTTGCCCTGGAATTCGAGATTCTTCTGCTGCGGCACGTCCTGCGGGCCGGTCAGCGCCGCGACGGCGGCCGCCGTGACCATTTCCGGAATGTTCGTGATGTGATTCGAATTCATCGTGACCATGGCCTGCGCCACGATCTCGGGACCCGCGATGAAACCGACGCGCCAGCCGGGCATGCCGTAGGTCTTGGAAATCGAATCGACGTGGATCACGCGGTCGCGCAGTTCGGGACGCGCGTTGACGAAATTGTGATAGCCGATGCCGTCGAACACCATGCGGTTGTAGATGTCGTCGCAGATGATCCAGACGTCCGGGTGCTTCACGAGCACGTCGGCCAGCGCCGCGATTTCGTCCTTGGTGTAGACCATGCCCGTCGGATTCGACGGGTTGTTGAACAGGAACACGTTCGTGCCCGGCAATGCCGCATCGAGCTGCGCCGGCGTGAGCTTGTAGTTCTGTTCGGCCGGACACGGCAGCAGTCGGGTCTTCGCGCCGATGATGTCGGCGATGTCGACGTAGGTGGTCCAGTACGGCACCGCGAACGCGATGGTGTCGCCCGGATTCAGCAGCGCTTCGGCGAGGTTGTAGAGCACGTGCTTCGCGCCGATGCCGGTCGCGACGTTCTTGCGCGTGTAGCCGGTCAGGCCGACTTCTTCGAGATGATGGAGATACGCATCGAGCAGCGCGTCGGCGCCGCGATTGGAACCGTACTGGCCGGAATCCTTGGCCAACGCGTCACGCACTGCTGCATACACGTGTTCGCCGGGCAGGAAGTTCGGAACGCCGATGGAGAAGCTGACGATGTCGCGGCCTTCGGCCTTGAGCTGCTTCGCCTTTTCGGCAACCGCCATGATGGCGCTGGGCTTTGCGCGACCCATGCGCTCGGCTAACTTGAGCATGTGCGTTCTCGCGGAATCGGAGGAAAAAAATCGGCGCGAGATGCTAGCACAGTGCGCTGCAGCATCCGGCGCGACTTTTGGCCATAAGCGCAGCGGAGTACAGTGCTCGCGCGTCAAAACCCCTGACCACGGAGGACGAGCAGATGATGTACTGGATTGGAATGTTCATTGCCGGACTGATTATCGGCGTCATCGCGAAGCTGCTGATGCCAGGCAAGGACCCGGGCGGCTTTTTCGTGACGGCGCTGATCGGCATCGCCGGCATGTTCGTCGGCGGCTTCCTGAGCAGCATGATCTTCGGCACGCCGCAGACGGGCTTCCAGCCGTCGGGCTACATCGGCGGCATCATCGGCGCGCTGATCCTGCTGTTCGTCTACCGCATGGCGACCAAGTCGCGCTCGTAGGCACAGCAGCGAGCGTCAGCGAAACTGAAAACGGCGGGGCCGCAATGGCCCCGCCGTTTTTGCATCACTTGGCCTTGAAACCGGCCGCGTCGAGCTTGGCGTTCCAGTCGTCGACGCGCGCCTTCTGCGCGGTCAGCAGCGATGCCGTGTCGCCTTCGATGCGGATCGAGCCGATCTTGTCGCCGCCGCGGATCGCATCGACGATGGCCTGGCCGTCGCCGATGACTTCACCGAATACCGTGTGCTTGCCGTCGAGCCAGTTGGTCGGCACGTGCGTGATGAAGAACTGGCTGCCGTTCGTGCCAGGGCCGGCGTTGGCCATGGACAGGATGCCCGGCTTGTTGTGCTTGAGATCCGGACGGCATTCGTCTTCGAACTTGTAGCCCGGACCGCCCATGCCGCTGCCGTGCGGGCAGCCGCCCTGGATCATGAAATCCGGGATGACGCGGTGGAAATTGAGGTTGTCGTAGTAGCCGCGCTGGGCGAGGTTGACGAAATTGGCCACGGTCACCGGCGCCTTGTCGGCATGCAGGCGCACCTGGATGGTGCCGCGACCGGTGGCGATATGGGCGATCAGTTCGTTGCTCATGCGGTTCTCCAGAAAGGGTTGCGAATGATAGCCCGGCGGTCCACCGGACAGAATTGCAGGGCGTGCAGGCGGCCCCATCGGCTACGATTCGCCCGCGCTTCTCGATCCCCCTACCTGTTCGACCAAGGAAAGATCCGCATGTCCCTGATCCGCCGTTCCCTGCTCGCAGCCGCCATCGTGAGCGGCCTCGGACTGTCCGCCTGCCAGCGCGAAGCTGGGACCGGTGCCGCGAAACCCGCCGTCGCGCTCGATTCCGCCGCGGCCGCGCGCGCTGCCGCGGCCATCGCGAGCCCGGCCTGGTTGCGCGAGCGCCTGCCCGAACACACGGTCGGCTACCTGCGCGTTCCGTCGCCCTGGAGCCTGACCGCGGCGCCGAACGGCCGCGCGCTCGACGGCGCGCTCGCGAGCGAGGCACATACCAAGCTCATCGCCGACCTGCGCGCCGGCATCGCGAAAGATCCGTTGCTGCAGCAAGCCGGCGCCGCGCCGGCGCTCGCGCTGCTGCTCGACGACCTCGCCGG
>CAMLSI010000268.1 GCA_946482585.1 uncultured Lysobacteraceae bacterium | reverse complement strand
GTCGGGCTTGTGGTGGTCCAGCGCTTCGAGAGGTTCGTCCGCGGCCAGGCCATCGATGGCTGGGCCGACGCGCGCATGCTCGGCATCACCGAGCGACTGGGACTGTTCCGCAAGGTACTCGCAGCGGTCGCGCATGCGCACCGCAACCTGGTCGTGCACCGCGACATCAAGGCCAGCAACGTCCTGGTCACCGACGATGGCGAAATCCGCCTGCTCGATTTCGGCATCGCCAAACCGCTGGGCCGGCTCGGCGACGTCAACGCGACGCAGACGATGGATCGTTTCCTGACACCGTCGAGTGCCGCGCCGGAACAGCTCACGGGCGGCCCCATCACGGTCGCCTGCGACATCCACGCGCTCGGCATGCTGCTGTACGAACTGCTCGCCGGCCGTCTGCCGTTCGCGTTCGCCAACATGACGCCGGGCGAGATCGAAACGGCGATCCGCCAGCTGCCGCCACCGCCAATGGCGAGCCGTATCGGCGACGGCGACGGCGTGCTCGCGAAGGCACGCGGCTTTTCGAACGTGCGCGAGCTGCGCGAAGCCTTACGCGGCGATCTCGAACATATCGTGCAGCGCTGTCTGCGCAAGCTGCCGGCGGAACGCTACGGCACCGTCGATCAGCTCGATCACGACATCGACTGCGTGCTCAAGGACCAGCCGATCCACGAGCGCCAGAGCGATCGCTGGTACCGCTGGCGCAAGTTCGTGTCGCGGCACCGTGTGGCATCGGGTCTCGCAATGCTGCTGTTCGTGACCATCGTTGCGGCGCTCGCCGCGATCCTGCGCCAGAACGTGACCATCACACACGAGCGCGACCGCGCGCAGCGTGCTGTCGGCCTGCTCAAGAACGCGTTTGCCGCAGCCAATCCCACCGGCATCACCGGTGCGAACGTGACGGCGCTCGACGTGCTCGAAGCCGCGCGGCCGGCGCTCGAGGCGACCTTCGACACACAGCCCGACGTCTATGCCGATCTCGCCGGCACTCTGGCCGAAGTCGAACTCGCGGTCGGGCTCAGTCCGCAGGCCAGCGCGCTCGCCGAACGCGCGGTCAAGGCCGCGGAAAATGCCGGGCTCGAACCGGCGAACCTCGGCAACCTGCTGATCCTGGAGGCGCGCGCGCGCATCGGCGCCGGCGACTACTCCGGCGCGGAGAACGCACTGGGTCGCGCCGCAACGCTGGGACTCGGCGCCACGCCCGAATGGCAGCTCGCCATGGGCACGCTGTATTACCACCGCAGCCAGTCGCGCGAGGCGATACAGCATCTGGAAGAAGCCGTGCGCGAGACCAGCAACCGCCCGCCGTCGGACGACACGGCGAATCTCGCGCGTCTGCATCTGGCTGGCGCGCTGCGCGCGGCCGATCGCAATCAGGAAGCGCTCGTTCTGCTCGACCAGACCCTCGCCTGGCAGAGCGCAGGCCTCAGCGCGGATCATCCGCGCCTCACGCTAGTACGCATGTTCCGCCTGGATGTGCTGCGCCGCGCCCGCGGCGCCGCGGCGACCGTGCCCGAAGCACGCCAGGTCGTCGCCGAAGTCGACCGCATCTACAGCCAGAACAGCACGGTCTCGGCGATGGCGCGCAGTTCGCTCGGCATCGCCCTGAACGAGGTCGGCGAACGCAGCGAGGGCGTGCAGGCCATTCGCGAGTCGCTTTCGGCCTGGCGCAACTCGGTGGGTTCGGATCATCCCAATACGTTGCGCACCGCGTTCAATCTCGCGCAGCTGCTCACGGATCTCGGCGGCAACGACGACGAAGCCGAAGCGCTGTATCGCGAAGTCCTGCAGCGCGGCGAGCGCACGAACGAAGAAATTCGAATGCCGATCATCTTCTGGCGCAACCACTTCGCGCGGTTTCTGCTTCGTCGCGAACGGCCGGCGGATGCGCTCGCGCTGTTGACTAGCCCCGAAAGCGTGCGCCAGGTGGAAGCGCGTCCGATCAAGGCGAGCCATCTGTCGACGTTCGTGACCTTGCTGCGCGAAGCATCAGCGGCGGCAGGCTGCGATGCCGCCCAACGTACGGCGGCGTCCGTGTGCGACCGCGCGGCGGATGTGCTCGCGTCGTCGGCGGTTTCCGCGCCCGTCACGGATTCTGACACGCCCAACTGAGCCGTTGACACAGCCTTTTCCGCGTACGGTTGTAGTATCGATCATCTTGTCGATACCCACATCTGCTCCGGATCGTCATCAGCCTAAGGGGGGCTAACCATGTTCCGTCCCGTATCGTTCCGTCCCGTGTCCGCCATCGCTTCGTCCAGTGTGCTGGCGCTTGCCGGTCTCATCAGTACCGCTGCCGGTGCGACCGAGGTCTGCGATCTGTATGTCGCCTCCTTCAACACCTGCGCGCGCGACTGCTATCTCTACGTGAACCCCGTGATTTCCGCCGAATGCGATCTCACGAACTCGGTCGTCACCCAGGCCGCGATCTCCGACCCGCCGCCCGCGCCGCGCCTGAAATGCGCCCTCGACAGTGGTCATTTCAGCTGCGAAGCCTGGCCGCAGAGTGACGAACTCAGCTATTCCTGGTCCGACGAGAACAACGCTCCCGCCTCGTTCCCGGCCACGAGCCCGCAACGCAGCTTTGCCTGCGGCATCGGCGCAGTCAGCGTCTCGATCATGACGTCCACGGGTGCGACGTCGGTCGCTTCGGCAACGATCCCGGCCTGCGACTGAGCGTCGCAACCGTCGGCGTCACGATTGATGACAATTCACCCGCCCGCGCGTGAGCCCACCCCCTGTTCGGCTACGAGTAGGAATGATTGGGCTCCGCAACGCCCTGTCGCATCGCAGTCGCTACGCACCCCCTGAGCGTGGCGACTGCGTTGCGGTATTTGCGCCGCGCAGCCGTCACGACACTTCACAGGGGAAGTGCATGTCCATCGCTCAAATCCTTCTGCGCTGCAGCCTCGTCGGCATGGCGATGATCTTCTCGGCCGGCCTCGGCGCTGCCGGCCTCAGCTGCACGGCCAGCCGCGAAGGTTATCGCTGCGAAGCGTGGCCGCAGGGTGCCCGTTACCGTTACGAGTGGCATCTCTCCGCGAACGTCGTCGTCGCCGGCGATGATCTGGCCGCCGCTCATCGACGCCTGCACTGCCCGAACGGCCACGCCGCCGCGATAGCGGTCAGCGTGATTGCGCCGGCAGGCTATGTCGAAACCGCGACGCAGTGGCTGCCGGCCTGCCCCGAAGTTGCCGACGGCGAAGCCGTCGATCAGGCACTCGCATCGTCGTTCTGACCGCGAGCCGTCGCGGGTACTCACGCCCCACCCGCCACACAGGGAACCGACCAAGCGATTCCGTGTGTGCCGATCGTATGAGCAGCGAATCGCGCACCGTCGCCGCGCGATGAGCCGTGTCGATCGCGGCATCACTGCCGCTTCGTAAGAGACACGCGAAACGGCACCTGCGCTCAGCCGCGCTGACGCAGGACTTCGAACAGCGTGATACCCGTAGCCACCGAGACGTTGAGGCTTTCGACCGCGCCGCGCATCGGAATACGCGCGAGGTAGTCGCATTGCTCACGAGTGAGGCGGCGCAGACCTTCGCCCTCGCTGCCGATCACGAGCGCGATCGGTCCCTTGAGGTCGACGTCGTAGAAGCTCTGCTCGCCCTCGCCAGCGAGACCGACCAGCCACACGCCCATGTCCTTGAGCGCGCGCAACGTGCGCGCGAGGTTCGTCGCAGCGATGAACGGCACGCGATCCGCGGCGCCGGCCGACGCGCGACGCACGATGGGGGTGATGCCGACGGCCTTGTCCTTGGTCACGACGACCGCCGTCACGCCCGCGGCTTCGGCGCTGCGCAGGCAGGCACCGAGGTTGTGCGGATCGGTGACGCCGTCGAGCACCAGCACCAGCGCCTCGCGACCGGCCGCCTCGACCAAGGTCGCGAGATCGGCCTCGCTGCGCGGCGGTGCGGAGCGGTACTGCGCGACCACGCCCTGATGGCGTGCGCCGCCAGTCATGCGATCGAGCAACTCACGAGTGCGTCCGTGCGGCTTGACGCCGAGATCGCGCGCACGTTCCGACAGCTCCTTGAGGCGCGCGTTCGCGCTGCCGGTCTCGATGAACAATTCCACAATGTTCTTCGGATCGTGGCTCAGCGCCGCCTCGACGGAATTGATGCCTACGAGCAACTCATGGCTCATCGCCGCTTCTTCTCCTGGGGTTCATCCGCGACGAGGCGGAAATCGATCTTGCGGTCCTCGAGACTCGCGCGCAGCACCTGGATGCGCACGGCGTCGCCGAGGCGGAATTTCAGGCCGCGGCGCTCGCCGGTCAACAGATGCCGGATCGGATCGAAATGATAGTAGTCGTTCGGCAACTGCGTGATATGCACCAGGCCCGTCACCTTCGAATCGACGAGCTCGACGAACAGCCCGAATGAAGTCACGCCGGAGACGATGCCGTCGAATTCGCTGCCGACGTGCTTCTCCATCCAGGCGCACTTGTAGCGTTCGTCGACGTCCCGCTCGGCTTCTTCGGCACGCCGTCCGCTGCTGGAGCAGTGCACCGCCATGCTGGCCATCGTTGCCGGCGAGTAGCGATAGGTAGACGGCTTGCCCTTGTCCAGCGCATGGCGGATCGCGCGGTGCACGAGCAGATCCGGGTAGCGGCGGATCGGCGACGTGAAGTGCGCATACGCATCGAGCGCAAGGCCAAAGTGCCCGCCGCAGTCGGGCTGATACGCTGCCAGCGACTGCGAACGCAGCAGCACCGATTCGATCAGGCTCGCGTCGGGGCGCTTCTGGATCTTCTTGATCAAGCCGGCGAAGTCGGCCGGCTCGACCTCGGTCGCAGGCGGCATCTTCAGACTGAAATCCTTCAGGAACTCAAGCAGGTCCTGATACTTGCCTTCCGGCGGCCGCTCGTGCACGCGATACAGCGCCGGGATGCGCAGCTTGCTCAGGTAGCGCGCCGCCTGGACGTTCGCGGCGATCATGCACTCCTCGATGAGCTTGTGCGCATCGTTGCGCGGCTCGGCGCCGAGCTGCACGACCTCGCCCGACGGGGCGAGGCGGAACTTGACCTCGGCGCTCTCGAAGTCGATCGCGCCGCGCTTCTTGCGCGCCTTGGCGAGCACCTTGTAGAGCTGGTACAGATGTTCAATATGCGGCATCAGGTTGCCGATCTGCGCGCGCGCGTCGGCATCCTTCTCGCCGATCGCCTTCCAGACCTGGTTGTAGGTCAGGCGTGCGTGCGAGCGCATCACCGCCGGATAGAACTTCGACTTCGACACTTCGCCGTCGTGGTCGACCTGCATGTCGCAAACCATACAGAGACGTTCGACCTTGGGATTCAGCGAGCAGATGCCGTTGGACAGCGTCTCCGGCAGCATGGGCACGACGAATCCGGGGAAATAGACCGAGGTCGCGCGCTTGTAGGCTTCGTCGTCGAGCGCGGTTTCGGGCTGCACGTAGTGCGACACGTCGGCGATCGCGACGACGAGGCGGAAGCCGCCCGCCGCCGGTTCGGCGAACACGGCATCGTCGAAATCGCGCGCGTCCTCGCCGTCGATGGTCACGAGCGGCAGGCCGCGCAGGTCCTTGCGCCCGGCGATTTCGGCCGCACCGACTTCGGGTTCGACGTCGGCCGCTTCGCGCAGCGCGGGTTCCGGCCATTCGTGCGGGATATCGTGACTCGCGATCGCCATTTCGACGATCAGCGACGGGGTCAGGCGCTCGCCGAGCACGGCGAGCACACGCCCGATCGGGCCGCGATGCAGACCCGGCGGCTCGGTGATTTCGGCGACGACGATCTGTCCCGAACGCGCGCCGCGGTCCTTGCCCGGCGCGATCAGGATGTCCTGATGCAGGCGGCGATCGTCGGGCGCGACGAGCATGACGCCGTCCTGCTCGACGATGCGGCCGACCAGCCGCGGCGAACGCCGGTCGAGCACTTCGACGATGGCGCCCTGGCGACGGCCGCGCCGATCGACACCGACGATGCTGCCGAGCACGCGATCGCCGTGCAGCACTTTGCGCATTTCATAAGGCGACAGGTACAGATCCTCGCCGCCGGCATCCGGCTTGAGGAAGCCGTAACCGTCGGGGTTCGCGAGCACGACGCCCGCCACGAGGTCGAGCTTCTGCGCGACGCCGTAACCGCCGCGACGATTCTGGATCAGCTGACCGTCGCGCAGCATCGCCGCAAGGCGTTTCGTCAGCGCGCCGAAATCGCGTTCGTGCGTCAGCGACAGCGCTTTCGCGATCGCTTCGGCATTCATCAACTGTCCCTGCTCGGCGAGAAACGCGAGCAGCGCCTCGCGGCTCGGGATCGGGTGTTCGTAGCGTTGCTGTTCGCGTTCGGCGAACGGATCGGCGCCAGGGGAGGATGCCGGCGCGGCCGCTGCCGTGCGCCGCGGACGCGACGTCGTTTCGGCGTTGTTCTTGCGCGAGCGCGCCGGTGTTTCGGCCGCAGCCGGCTTGCGCGGCTTCGCGGGTTCCGCGGCGGCGGCGATCGCTGCCATCTTGCGCAGCGCCGAGGGTTTCGGTGTTGCCGGGCCCGCCGGTACCGCAGCCGTCGGCGCGCGCTTGCCGCGTTCCGTTGCGGCCGCATCCGGCATCCAGCCGGGACGCGCGGATTTCTTCGCGGGTGCGCGCGTCGTTGTCGTAGTCCGTGTTTTCTTCATATGTTCTCTCGTTGAATGAGTCAGCCTCGCCGACCTGCGCGGCGATTGCAAGCAAAGCGTTGACAAGCCCGCTAGCGCTCCCTATAGTTCGCGACCTTCGCGGCGCCCTCGGCGCATGGCGAAGCACCTGCCCAGGTGGCGGAATTGGTAGACGCACTAGTTTCAGGTACTAGCGGGGCGACCCGTGGAGGTTCGAGTCCTCTCTTGGGCACCAATCGATGAACAGAAGGCCCGCCTAGCGCGGGCCTTCTGCTGTCTGCGCGCCGCAGAATTCGCCGCTCGATGGCAGCACTCGCCGCTCGGCGGCAATCAGGGGGATCGCCATGGCCAGTAGTTGTCCGCATTGCAAAGATCGCAACCTCCATCCGTCCCGCATCGAAGCGGACTTGCCGGCACTGTCCTGCGACGGTTGCGGCGGCAGCCTGCTCTCGCTCGTCGCCTACCGCCACTGGCGCGAGAGCCAGCCCGAGCAAACGTCCGGCGACACGGCCGAAGATAGCCTCGACGAAGTCAAGGACACGTCCATCGCGCTGTGCTGTCCGAAGTGCCGTCATTTCATGACGAAGTTTCGCGTGAGCGCGGACGCGCGCAACCAGATCGACCTCTGCGTGCATTGCGACGAAGCCTGGCTCGACCGCGGC
>CAMLSI010000267.1 GCA_946482585.1 uncultured Lysobacteraceae bacterium | reverse complement strand
CGTCGTTCGCGCCGACGAACAGCACCGGCGACGCCGACTTCGCGTCGACGAACGCGCGGTACGACGCGGCACCGGTATCGACTCCGCCGATCCGCGCCGGCAGCTGGCCGTAGCCGTAGCTGATCTTCGCGGTGACCGCCGGCGTCGAATTGAGCACGTCGCCGATGCGCGAGCCGCGCTTGCGATACGGTCCCGCCGGCTCTTCGCGTGTCTGATCGCCGCGCAGGAAAGCGAACAGGCCGTCGACGTCGTAGCGCGCGGGATTCAGCGATCCGAACACCTGTGCGGTCGCATCGTCGCCGAGCGCGCGCGGTGTGAACTCGACTCCTTCGAAGCCGTCGCCGCCGCTGCGCCGGCGCGCGCTGAAGATCGCGCGCTCGCCGGGTGTGGGCAGCTTCGCGTTCGCGCTCCAGACCTGCGCGCCCATGGTGCCGTTGTCGCGCAGCCGGAACGCCTGCACGTCGCCGGTCCAGTCGTCGGACTTGAAGCTGACCTGGTAGCCCAGCGTGGCGCCCGGAATGAAGCGTGCCGTGCTCGTGGCGACGCTGGCCGACGGCCGCGTGTCCGCGACGATGGTGTCGAACGCACGGCGCAGCTGTTCCTTGAGCCCGAGCGCGTTCGTGACGAGAAAGTAGTTGTCGGGCTGGCCGTCCGAGTCGCCGTCGGCCATGCCGCCGGGCAGACCGTACTTGGCCGCGAACCAGAGCGGACCGTTGAGCAGGGTCGCACCGTCGGTGCTGCCCGGGCTGAAGCGGCGCACGGCGGTGGGCGGCAGCCCCGCGCATTCCGCGCTGCCCAGATTGTCGGCGCACCAGCCGGCCGGGCGGCCCGGCGGCGTATTGAGCCGATACCGCGTCTGTCCATGGCAGCTGGCGCGGGTACCGTCGTTCGTGCCGTTGTCGCGCAGGTCGCAGACGTCGAGATAGACGCCGTCCCGGTTCGATCCGGAGATCACGTAGCCGGCGTGCTGCAGCATGCTGCCGAAGGCGTACTCGGTCGCGAGCTGCACGTCGAGCTGGCCGTTCTCGGTCGCGCGCAGGGTATACAGCACGATCAGGTCCATGTCGTGATCGGCGCCCTGCTCCACGTCCTCGAAGTTGATGCGGAATTCCGCGTACGGACGGCCGCCGTTGACGGCGAGATTCAGGTCGCTGCCCGACGGGTCGGTATTGGCGATGCGCTGCACGTAGAAGTCGACGATCTGGTTCGTCGGCTGGAACGCGCCGTTCGCATCGATGCCGCCCCCCTCGACCGACTTGGCGAACGGCACCAGGCTGATGCGGCCGCTGCCGACCGGAAAGTCGATGCGCGGCAGCGGCGAGGCGAGCGCGACCACGTAGGTGCGCACCGGCTTGTCGCCGCCGATCGCATGCGTCGCGCCGAAACGCGCGACGCCCGCCGAATAATAGGTGCCCTGCTTCGTCGGCTCTTCCGGCGCAAGACCGCGCACGGTGGACAGATTGGACACGACCTTCGGCGTCGGCGCGCCGTCGACGAGGCCGGCCGATTCGCCGATGAACGCCCGGCGCGAGCTGCCGTCGGCCGCCCAGATCGCGTCGACCTCGGCCGACACGTTGAGCCCGGCGAGCGAGCCCGGATCGCCGCTGCCGCTCAGCAAACGCCAGGTACTGCCCGGCAGGGAGAAGTCGTACGACGGATTGATGTCGCTGACCACGGTCATGACCGGCGCGGCGCACTGCGCGAAGCCGCCGCCCTGCGGCCGTTCGACATAGGGCGGTTTCCAGTCGGGTTTCGCCAGCGACAGCGGTGCGTTGCCGTCGCTGGCCCCGTTCGGCGTCTCGAATTCCGGCCGCGGCTTCTTCGCGCCGCCGAAATAGCGCAGGGTCTCGTACATCATCTCCGCAACGGGATTGCCCCACATGCTGCATTCGCCGTCGTTGACCGGCCGCGTCGTGATCCAGCCGCAGGCGTAAAAGAATCCCCACGGACTGAAGTCGATCGTGCGCAAATGGTCGATCGTGTAGACGATGCCGTCCTTCACGTCGCTGCGGAACCGGCCGGTGTCCGCGTCGACCTCTCGGTCGAAGCGCGCCATGTTCGAGCGCAGCACGCCGCCTTCGGTGTTCTTTGCATACGAGCCGGTCAACAGACCGAACATCATCTCGCCGCTTTCGCCGTAGTCGTGCAGCAGCCCGACCGGCTTGAACTTGCCGTTCGGATAGCGCTTGCAGAAGGCTTCGGGGTTGCCTGCGTCGCAGACGCGGACGCGTACCTTGAAATCGGTGAGCCTGGCGCCGTTGGTCCCGTCGCAGCGCGGGCCGTTCCATCCGACGACGCAGTTGTCGGCCGCGACCGGGCGCTCGATGCTGACCCACTGCCACGGCGGATAGATCGTGTCGGTGAGCACGCGCAGGCGCGGTCCCCAGGGCTCGTCGCCGATGAGCGTCACGTTCGCGAACAGATGGCGCAGGCCGCGTCCGGGCTTTGCCAGCGGCGTGTAGTCGCCGATGTCGTAGCCGTCGACTTCCGGACTCACGTACTGCTTGGCCCAGGTGTGCGCATCCTGCGGAATGTGCGAGCGCTCCAGCACGGTCTCGTTCGCGGTGTCGACCGCGCGATAGCCGCCGTAGAGCACCTTGCGGATGGCGTCGATGCGCGAGGTCGTCACATAGTTCAGGAAGTCGCCGCTCCAGGAGCCGCTGCAGCGCTTGCTCGCGCTGACGGCGCTCGATACGAAGCGGTCGCCCGTGTAGGTGTAGCAGCGGTGCGAATCGAAGTAGCCGAAATATTCGATCTGCTCGGGCTTGTAGCCCATGTCGATCACGCGATCGCCGTCGAGGTCGGACGCGTCGTTGTAGGCTTCGTAGTAGAGCTTGTGGTCGCGCCCTATCACGAGCATGTTGAGCGGCGGCTCGGCGCTGACGGTAAACAGCGGCTGCTGCGATACGTCGATGCCGGTCGCGCTCTGCGCATGCAGCGCGTCGGTGCAGGCTGCCAGCGCGAGCGCGGCCGCGATGATCCAATGTCGCATTGTCAACACTCCGCGCCGATCGCGCTCAGAAGACGTAGATGGTCTGGACGATCGCGACCGAGTCACGGCTGCTGTCCGTATCCACGCCGGAAAGGATGTAGAAGCGCGGCTTGCGCGCCGGGTCTTCGCCGAATACGCCGCCGCGCCGCTGCGGACACGCGACGCAGTAGCGCACGCGCGTCTGCAGCTGGCCCGTTTCCGGCTCTTTCATGAGCCAGGGTTCCCACGGCAGCTTGCCGTCGGTGCCGACGCCGACCGGATCGGCCGGAATCGTATCGGCCGCGCGCGAGGCGTCCTGGATTTCCGCCTGGCCGCGCGAAACGCGCCGCTCGGCGCTTTCGAACGCGCGGTAGTGCGCCAGGTAGTTGCCGGCCATGCGCTCCTCGAGCGTGCTGGTCTGCGCGGCGGCGAGGCCGAGCAGGGTCAGCAGGATGAGGATCACCAGCGCGACGAACAGTACGGCGCCGCGCTGGCGGCGCGACGCGGGCTGCCAGCGCGACGAAGCAAGACCGTTGATCACGATGCGTCTCCGGGTCATGAGTTGAAAATGCGATTGCGCAGCGCGACGGTGACTTCGTAGACCTGGCGCAGCCGCTGGTCGTCGAGGGGATCGACCTTCTTGCCGGCGACCATGTATGTGCGCTTGTCGCCGCGGATGTCGGCGTTGATCTGGCTGCGCACCAGGAAACCGACGCGCACGCTGAGCACGCGCCGCCAGCGCGCGTCCTGCGCCGTCGCGCCGGTCGCGCCGGCGATGACCTGGTCGGCCGTCAGGAACCGGTCGACCGTGCCGACGGTCGCTGTGTCGTCGTCGACGCCGAACTGCAGCTGCAGGCTTTCCACGCCGTCGGCGAGCTCGTCGTCGACGACGCGCGCCGGACCGGATGTAGCCGGGCCGAAGCGCTGCACGAACAGCGCCGGCACGTCCTGCGCGCCCTCGCGGCGCAGGCCGACGTAGATCGCGGTGTATTCGGCGCGATGCACTTCCGCGTTCAGCGCGCGGCCCGCCGGAAAGCTGTATTTCGACGACAGATAGCCCCAGGGAACCTGAGGCGAGGTGGTCTCGTCGACGAAGACGTTCTGGCCTTCGCGCGGCGCCTCGACCACGCCTCGAATCGCGCGCACGGCCTGGAACAGCTCCGTCGACGTGCAGTTCTGCACGGCGTAGAAACCGCCCGTCGCGACGAACCCCGGGTCGGCGACCGAAAACTTGTTCGGATTGCTGATCCAGCTGACCACCGGCGTGCTGTCTTCGCTGAGCGTGCGGACGATGAGCACGTCGCTGCCGCGCACGACCTTGCGGTCGAGTTCGTTCGGCAGCGCCGGCGTCCATTCCGACGCGGCGCCGACGGCCAGCGCCGCGCCGTCCGCGCTGCCACGAAACGCGAAACCTTCGATCGGCCGTTCGAACCGGTAGAGGCTGCGCGGCTCGCTGCCGCTCGCGGCGAGGTGATTGACGAAGGTACCGCCCGCGCTGCGCACCACGTCGTTGCCGCAGCCCATGAAGCCGGCGAGACGCAGCTTGCGCTGCAGGTATTCGGCGGCGAAGCGGCCGTTCTCCTGGATGCGCGACAGGCCTTCCTGCATCTGAAAGCTGATGCGGTTGGCCGAGAAGATCTGCACGGCCGCGAGCGACACGATGAGGCCGATCACAAGCGCGACCATCAGTTCGATCAGCGAGACGCCGCGCGCGCCGCGCGGGAGGGTCGTGATCGGCCTCATAGCGCGCTTTCCACGGTGAATTCGGTTTCGGTCTGTCCCGGCGAGGACCAGCGTGCATCGGTCCAGCGGATCGCGACGATCACCTTGTTGTCTCCGGGAAATCGCACCGCGCCTTTGCCGTCGGGCAGCGCGCACGCGATCTGCTGGCGCCACAGGGCGAGGTCGCGTTTTGCCGGCGCGGACGGCAATGCGGCGGGCGCCGTGCAGGCGACGTCGACGAACGCCGCGTAGTACTCACCGCGCAGCACGGCGGCGCGGTTCGCGCGCATCGCATCGAGCATGGTCGCGGCGAGCGCGGTCGCCTGCGAACGGAAGTTGGCGCTCTGATTCACGCGCAAGGACGTGGTCTGCAGCGCCGCGACGCCGAGCAGGCCGACCGCGAGTATCGTGATCGCGATCAGCACTTCGATCAGCGAGAACCCGCCGGCGCGCCTCATGAGCAGGCCTCGCGGCGCGCGCTCACGCGGCCGAACGCGAGCAGGCTCACGCGGCGCTGCTGGTCGACGCTGCACTGCTCGGGCCGCATCACGAAATCCGCGGCGTTGTCGGACATGCCGGTCGCCGCGAACGTGATGCCGGCCCGGGTCGTCGACACGCGGTCACCGTTCTCGAGCGCGGGCCAGACGCGCAGCACTTCGTCATCGGCGTCGAATCGTCCCGCGACGCCGCCGTCGACATACGCGATCCAGCCGACGCTCCAGTCCGAGCCGCCGCAGCGCAGGCCGCTCGCGCTCGGGCATACCGACACGCGCCGCGCACGTACGACGGCTTCGCTGCGCGCCGTATTCAACGCGGAGACCAGATTGTTCGCGGCCGCCGTCATGCGGGATTGCCGCAAGGTGCCGGTGAAGGTCGGCAGCGCGAGCACGGCGAGCACGGCGAGCACGGTCACCGTGACGACGACTTCGATCAGGCTGAAGCCGCGCATGCGCGGCCGGCGCGCCGTCGCTGCGGCGGATGAGATCTGCATGGTTTCGCCCCTGTATATGGTCACCTCGAAAAACCGTCGTTCCGTCAGTTTTTCGAGTCGGCGAGTCCGGCGCAGGTCCGGACTCGCCTCCGCTGATCAAGCGCTCGCGCGCTCGATCGCGAGCGGCGCATGACTGCGCCGCCGGAACCTCGACGTTTTTCGCGGTTCTTCTATGAGGGGAGTCTTGCGGCGTCAGACCCGGCGCGCATCAAACGCGCATGCGGCGTGCGTGCATTCATGTGCATGAAACATGCGCCGCTGTTGCAGGACACCTGTTACTTCAACGCGGCTCCCGGCAGCACGCGCTCGCCCGCGAGACGCTTGGCCTGCTCGAACGACTTGGCGGCGACGTCGGCGCGGTCGAGCTTTTCCGCGACGCGCGCATGCAGGGTCGCCGCGCGCACGTCGGTCTCGAACCAGCGCGACAACGCGCCTTCGATCGGCAGCACCGCCTCGGTGCGCCCTTCGTCGAGCAGCCGCTGGCCGTAGTCGGCGCCGACTTCGACCAGCAGTTCCGGCCGCCCCAGCGTCCGCGCCAGATCCATCGCGTCCGCATACTTCGCGAGCGCGTCCGCGCGCGCGCCGTCGCGCCAGGCCAGGCGCGCCTTGAGCCACGCGACGTAGCCCTGCCCGACCGCGTCGTCGACGACCGCGGTCGATTCGCTCATGCGCACGAGCGCGTCGCGCGCCTGGGCGAGGTCGCCGCCGTCCATGAGCGCGAGGACCAGCAGCACCCAGGCCTGCCGGTGATCCTCGCGGCTGACTTCGGCGATGTCACCCGCGAGACTGGCGCGCGCCTCGGTCGCGGCCTGCGCGGGGTTGCCGCGCTCGAGCGCGATATAGGCCAGCAGCACGCGCAGCGCGGTATTGGCGAGCGCCTGTTCCTTCTGGTCGCCCTGCGCCAGCAGGCGCTGCACGATCGCCGCCGCTTCGGTGAGCCGGCCGTTGCGCGCGAGCGCCCAGCCGTGCAGCATGCCGAGACCGGCGTCGTCGTAGTTCTGCGGCGTCCAGAACGCGCTCGTCGTCCGCAGCTGTTCCTCGAACTGCAGCAGTTTCTCGTTCACGTCCGCGATGCTCGTGAGGCTCACCGGAATCTCGCGCGTGGCGCCGAGGCGCTCCATCCGCAGCAGCGCCGCGCGATGCAGCGCGAGCGATTCGTCGAACTTGCCCTGCTCCATCTTCAGCACGGCGAGCCAGCGATCGACGCGCGCGATGCCGAGCGGGTCGTCCGCGATCACGTAGGCGCCGCGCGCGGTGTCGAGATCTTTCGCCGCTTCGTCCAGGCGCATCTGTTTTACGCGCACCCAGCCGCGCAACGCGAGCGCCGCCGCGAGCGTGTCGTATTCGGCCTGCGGCGGCAGCAGCGCGATCGCTTCGCTGAGCGCCGCGTCGGCGCGCGCATTCTCGCCGCGCACCACGTACAGCCAGCCGCGGGTCACGAGCGCGCCGGCATGCGCGCGCACGCTCAGGGTACGCCCGTCCTTCGCGCCGGCGAGTATCGCGGTGATGGTCTGTTCGCAGGTGTCGCGGCGGCCCGCGTCGCAATCCACGCGCGCGATCGACAGCTGCACTTCGGGATCCGCGAGCAACGGCGCGGGTGCCTGCCGGGCGA
>CAMLSI010000266.1 GCA_946482585.1 uncultured Lysobacteraceae bacterium | reverse complement strand
CGACGAAGCCGACGGTGCTGGTGCCGACGCCTTCGATCGGTTTGTTTCCGGATGGGGTCTCTTCGACGTAGACCGCTGGTGCAAGGTACTCGGGCATAGCCGCTCTCCTGTGAATGGCGCCGGGCGGTCAGGCGAAGGTCGCCGTCACGGCGTGCTGGACGTGTCGGTATTGCGGACTCACATCGAACTCGACCGGCTGCGACATGCCGCCGTGGACGGCGCGCACGCGCACCATCGCGACGCGCGAGATCGGCGGCAGCGCGAAGTCGCCGTCGCCGTTGCTGACGGTCGAATACGGGAGTACGCGGTGGAATTCGGGCGCCGGTCCCGCGGGGTCGATCGCGACGATCGCGCCGGCCGGCCACGGCGGCAGCGCGTCGAGGAACGCGCAGCAATCGCCGGCGATCGCGTCGCGGTCGAGGAGGCGCGACGCGCCGCCGGGCGGCACGGACATCGGCACGGCGAGCGCGCCGGCGCGATGCAGATGACGCAGCGGCTGCGCGAGCGTGATCCAGCCCGCCTGATCGTCCGACGGCGGCGTGTCGATGCCGGCGATGGCGACGATTTCGCGGCGACCGGGATCGATGCTGTCGAAGGCGAGCGGCGCGCCGACGGCGAGCGCGCTGCGGCGCGCGAGACGCACGCGCGTCGCACCCGGCGTCGCGTCCAGCAGCACGGCGCGCTCTTCGGCCGGAACCGGAGACAGCGCGAATGCCTGCACGGTCGTACCGGCCGCGCGCGGCGCGTACAGCGGATTTTCGAGACTGACGACGCGCGGCGGCAGCATGAAGCCGCCCGGCGGTACGTTCGGCGGTGGCGGCGTGGCCCAGATGCCGACGATCGTCACGGTCGCGCCGCCGAGCGGCAGCGGCACCGGGCTCGCGTTCGCGAGCGTGCACCCGACGAGCGCGACGCCGCGCTGATGCAGTTCGATGTCGCCGAGATCGGCCGGTGCGAACGCGCCGGGAAAACCGGCGATCGGACCGAGCGTCGCGGCGAGCGTCAACGGCAGGTACGTGCCGCTGCGCACGTGCATCGACAGCGGCGCCGCAATCGCCGCGAGCTGCGGGAAGCGCAGCGCCGGCTGGCCGACGAGGCCGACGACGCCGCCTTCGGCGACGCGCGGCACGAGACCGTGGACGTCACTCACGGCGAGGATGTCCGTGGTGACCGGCTCGCCGGTGATCTCATCGACGAGCCGCGCACGCAGCAGCGCGCGCAGGCGCGCCGCGATCGGCGGCAGCGCGTCGGTGTTGCAGCGCCAGCGCACGTGGCCGACCGTTTCGATGCGCGTCGTCACGGCGTCTCCAGGATTTGCGCGACGCCGTGCTCGGTCGTCGCGCTGTCGACGATGCCGTAGCGCTGCGACGGTACGGCCGACGCGATCGGCACGACACTGACCTCGTACGAGACGCACAGCTGGTACGACAGCTCGAGCGCGTCCCATACGCGCGTCGTTTCCTCGAGCGTCAACGGTTCGAGCCGTACGAACAGCTCCAGCGACTGGCCGGCGAGGTCGTCGCGCAGTTGCCCGCCGGAGAGGCTGCCGATGTCGTTGAGCACCTGCAGCACCTTGCCGAGGATGTGCTGCTCGAGCTCGGCCGCGCGCGGCCGCGTGCTGCGGTCGACGATTGGCGCGACGAGATAGTGCAGCCGTAGCGGCAACGGGCGCTGTTCGAGCCGCTCGAACGAACTGCGCGGACGTGGCCGGTTCAGCGTCAGGTCGTCGCGCTGCAGCCGGTACAGCCACAGCGAGACGCCTTCGAGGCTGTTGTCGGCGAACTCCTGCGGCGTGTCGAGGCCGACGACCATCGTGCCGCCGAGGCCGGGGTCGAACAGCGCGCCCAGATCGGCGTCGCCGGCGAGCGCCTGCCGCAGGATCTCGCGCAGCGTCACGCTGCAGGCGCGGATGCTCGTCTTCATGCGTCGCCCCCGGCCGCGCCGTACCAGATTTCGTTCGACGGCAGCACGCGTTCGTACAGCGCGCCGCGTGCGATCAGCCGGCGCAGCGCGCGTTCGACGATATCCGGAGCGATCGCGTCGTCCCCGAGCCAGTAGTGGCGCACGCCGTCCGCGGTATCGCCCGCCTGGGGATTGCGCGCGAGATGCCTCAACACCCGTTCCATGACCTGGGTCACCTGAGCTTCGCTGTCGTCCTGCGACATGACATCCACTCAGCAATCGGCGTGCCGAAATTCAACTTATTGATTTGTATATTTTTAGGGTGCGGTGCTTTTCGTCGCCTGGGGCGAGCCGGCCCCACCGCGGCTGCGGCATTGCGGGCGCTGGCGTGGCATCGGGGTGGGGCTGATCGGCCCCGGTCGCGGGTGCGTGCGGCCGCAGCGACGACATCGCGTGCACCGTGGCACTGCGGAACGAACCAGAGCGGTCAGGGCGCGAGCGTCGCCGGAGAAAAACCGCCAGCCAGCGGGCGGCGATGCGGGCCGCCGGGCGGAGGCGGAGCGGGAAAGGTCTTGCGGCGAATGGCGAACGGCCCCGGTATAGACGAGTGCTCCGGCGCGGGAAGCCGGTGCCGGCACGCGCGGCGCAGGGGGCGCCGCAGAGACGGGAGGCAGGGAAGAGCGAGGCAGGCAGAGCGCGGCCTGCGCGCGACGGCCTCCTGAACGAGCGACCGGCGCCTGGGCGCCGGTCGGGTGTCGCGATGAATCAGAGCTTGGCGCGCGTGCGCATATTGCTGCGGAGGCGGGCTTTGCGGCGACGGGCGCGGGACTTCTTCATGGGCGTGTCCTTGATGGAGTGATGGATCGGCGATTGTCGCATAGCTGGCCCGGTCGCGCCGTTGCCGCCGAGCGGCCGGGTATCCGAGGGAGCGCTGGCGTGCCGCGCACTGCGGCAACGTCGCGTCGGCCTCGAACGCAGAGTTGCCCCGCCGCACGGCGCGGATGCTAGCCTTCGCCGTCGTTCGCGCCGCGCGATCGGCCGACAGCGAGCCCAGGGATATCCGATGCCGACCCGTATCATCGCGCCGCTGCTCGTCGAGCCCGCGCCGCCGTTTCTCGAATCGCAGGCCGCCGTCGCGCAGGGCGCGGGAGACATCGCCGAACTCGCGCAATGGCGCTACCGGTTGCGCTATCGCGCCGAACACGCGGCGCAGGACGAAGTGACCGTCACGGTCTCGTTCAACGTGCCGCCGTCGGAAGACGCGAACGCGGCGGACGACGCGCCGCCGCGCGCCGACGTCCGCTACCGCGTGCAACTCGAATTCAGCGACGACGGCGAAGCGCTCCTGGCGCTGCGACTCGTGCGCGAGTCGAACGAATCCGGGGTCGCCGGTCACTGGCCGGATGTCGACTATCGGGCGTCGTCGGATGCCGTCGTCGATCTCGGCAGCGGCGAGGGCGACGACACGACACGCATCTATGCCTTCGATCCTGCGCTGCCGTCGGAGTATTGGCCCGGCATCGGCCTGACCTGGAACCGGCTCGACGCGGCCGGCCTGCAGAACGCGTGCGCCTCGCTGGCGGTCGTGCGCAACCGCAATCTCGGCGAGCTCGTCGCGGAGGAACACGTCTATCGCTCGGCCATCGTCGACGCCGCGCAGCCCGTGAGCCCGCTGAACCGCTGGACGCAGGACATCGCGATCGACGAACTCGGCGACAGCCTGGAGGCCGCGCTCGATGCGCTGCTCGCGCGACTGTTCGGCGAGCGTCGCAGCGGACAGCGCGTGACCGTGCAACTGCAATACGGTATGCGCGTGAGCGCCGGCGACGACGACACGGCACTCATGAACTACGTTCCCGTCGCTCTCTTTCCGCCGGCCGCGATCACGGCGACGACCGTGAGCGAACTCGCGGCCGCCGCGGCCGCCTGGAACGACGCGATGCGTCCGCCGACGCTCGGCAGCGAGTGGCTGATCGCGCTCGCGCTATTCTCCCGGCTCGACCCGAACGCGCCGCAGCCGCTGCTCGAGATATCGAGATTCGTCTATCGCGTGTGACGGAAGCGATCGAATCGGCTCGACGGTGCGCCTTCGCATCGCGGGCCTGCATTCCTCCGCAGAGATCGCGAAACCGTTTCCATCCTGCCGATCACCGGGGCTGTTCGCCTGCGTGCCGCTGTGCCCGATACCCAGGGCTTCAGCGCGGATCCGGTGCGCAATGTTCGATATCGAACAGAAGACGCCGCCTGCCTGGGATACCGTACGAACAATTCCCGTCTGCCAATGGTGTCGAACGCGGTGGTCGAGGCGCAGCTTACGGGTTGCTGCCGTCGTGCCATGAATCCGACATACGCAATGCGGGGAGTCGGCCAGCCCGGCCCGGCTTCCGTCGGAACCGGGTGAAACGCGGTATGGGCCGCAGCCGGCGCATCGAGGAGAACGAAATGACAGTTGGAACAATTTTACTGATCGTCCTGGTGCTGCTGCTGATTGGTGCAATCCCCAATTGGTCGCACAGCAGGAACTGGGGTTACGGTCCCAGTGGAGGCGTGGGCATCGCGCTGCTCGTCGTGGTCGTGCTGCTGGTCATGGGAAAGATCTAGAACGCAGGCGTCGTCGTTCCCGCGTGGCGGCGGCATACGCCGCCGATTGAGTTCCTGTCGACGCCGGTATCCGCAACGACGTCGAATGCTTCTGCCGATGGCGCAGTAGCTGCGAGTGCATCGCCGCCGAGCACCTTGGGAAGGGTGTTGCGCCGCGAGTCGCTTTGCGCAACGAGCGCATGGATTGCCCGATCCGAATGCCGTTCCGGCGCCGAACCGCACACCTCTTATGACGAACCGTCGTCATATCCCTCCTTCATCGACGCAGAACTCCGCTCACGGGCATTCGCCGGTGGGCCATGCGTCCCCTCCGCAACGGGAGACCTGTCATGTTCAGTCCGTCGCCCTCTGCGTACGGCACTCCGCAGGCGACCGCGAATCAATGCGCGGAGCTTGAACAGCCGAGAGCCGGCGCCGAACAACCTCAACGGAATCCGGCGCAGGTCGAGCTGCTGGCCGTGGTAGCGCACGAGTTGCGCGGCCCGCTCGACCCGATTCGTCTGGCGGCAGCCTATCTTGCGCGCTCGCACGCCGCCGGGAGTGCGCACGATCAGGCCGCGATCGCCGTCATCGAGCGTCAGGCAGCCCATCTGGCCCGCCTGATCAGCGACCTTTCGGACGCCTCGCGCCTCGCGTTCGGCAAGATGCGATTGCACGTCGAAGACATCAGTCTTTCGGCCGTACTCGCGTCGGCCGTCGAGGCCAATCGCGATCTGGTCGACCGGAACAATCTGCGATTGCGGGTTTTCCTGTCGCATCAGGAAGTGAGGATATCGGGCGACATGGTTCGCCTCACTCAGGTGTTCAGCAATCTTTTGCACAATGCGGCAAAGTTCAGCGATGACGGCGGCGCGATCGACATCCGCGTCAGTCCGGAAAGACCGGGTCGGAGCGTGGAGGTGTCCGTACGGGACGAAGGAGCGGGAATCTCGGCCGACATCATCGGCTCCGTGTTCGATCTCTTCGCCCAGGCGACTCCGGCAGCCTCGAAGGATTGCGGTGGGCTCGGCATCGGACTGTCGATCGTGCGCAGCATTGCCGAGTCGCACGGCGGCACGGTGTCGGTCCGCAGCGAAGGCCTGTCGAAAGGAAGCGAATTCATCGTCACGCTGCCGACGTGCCCACCGATCGCGCGCGATGACGCAACCGCACGTCCGCCGACCCGCGTCGCCGCGGCAACCGTCTATGCCTAGCCTCTGTCCGGCGACGGGTTCCGCCGTCATCGCGATGCCGAGGCGACGTCGCAGGCCGAGCGCCTGACCCAACCCGCGAACCGGCCTCGGCCCGTTTGCGGCCGGCAGTCGCGGACGGTGAATTCGGGCATGCCATGGCCCGCGCCGCCGCGGACCACGAAAACCGCCGCGTCGGGTTCGCGCCTGCGGCATTGCTGTGCACGGTGTGCACAAGTGTCGATTGCATCACGATACGAAAGCACCGTCGTATCGAATGCATCGTTTTCCCATCGGATTACATCGGCAGTACATGCCCTTCGCAGGCGCAGCTTCGACAATCCGCCGCTCCGGAGCCGCTGCCTTGCCTCGCACCGGCCATCCGGCCGGCACGCGTCCGCAACGGCACAGGCTCTCTATCTTGCGACGGAGGAATTCATGCGCCACACCACGACAATGTCCGGCCTGCGCGCGGCTCGCGTGCTCGCAATCCTGACCAGCGTTCTGCTGCCCGGCGCCGCCGGCGCCGGACTGTTCGATCAGCATCAGGGCAGGGCGACGTTCTACGGCTACGGCGGCGGAGGGCATTGCAGCCTGCCGGTGCCGGACATGCTCACGGCCGCGATGAACCACACCGACTACGCAGGGTCGCAGGCCTGCGGCGCCTGCGCCGAGGTCACCAATGCGAATACCGGCCAGAGCGTCACCGTGCGCATCGACGACGAGTGTCCGGAATGCGCGCCGGGCGACATCGACCTGAGCGAACCCGCATTCACCCAGATCGGCCCACGCGAAGCCGGCATCCTGCCGGTCACCTGGCACTACGTCGCGTGCTCGTATCCGTCGATCAGGCTGTATTTCAAGGAAGGATCGAGTCAGTGGTGGACCGCGGTCCAGGTGCGCGAGCATCGCTATCCGATCAAGTCGCTCGCGTACCGCATCTCCGGCAGCGGCGCGAATTTCGTGACTTTGCCGCGAGAGCCCTACAACTATTTCCTCGCCGCGTCGGGCATGGGACCCGGGCCGTACGACATCCGCATCACCGACGCCAACGACCAGGTCCTCGTGGCCAGCTCGGTTTCCCTCGCGGTCACGACGCCGATCGATATCGGCCAGCAGTTCCCGGCCGTCTCGACGCCGCCGCCCCCGCCGAAGGCGTGCGGAGACGGCGCCGACAACGACGGCGATGGAAGCATCGACTTCCCGGCCGATCCCGGCTGCAGCAGCCTCGACGACAACGACGAAACCAACGGAGCGCCGCCTCCGCCGGCCCCGCCGCAAGTCACGCAGACGATCAGCAACGACTGGGGTCCGGGCTATTGCATGAACGTGCGCGTGACCAACCCGGGCACGCAGCCGCTGACCTGGCAGATCCAGTTCGACGTCCAGGGAACCGTATACACGTCCTGGAACGTCACGCTGTCACAGAGCGGCGCCACGGCGACGGCGTCGGGCGTGGGCTGGAACGCGACGATCCAGGGCGGGCAATACGCCGAGTTCGGCTACTGCGCGAATCGGTGAGGCACGGGCGAGGCGCCGCACACCTGCGGCGTCCTCGTCTTCGAAGGTCGGTCACGTATCGCTTCGCGTTGCAAGAATGCTGATGAGGAACTTTCAATGGCCGATTGAATCACCTCAAATAAAGTGG
>CAMLSI010000265.1 GCA_946482585.1 uncultured Lysobacteraceae bacterium | reverse complement strand
CACGAAGCGCTCGATGGTCAGCGATTCAACCCCCATCGGCCCGTAGGCGTGCAGCCGCGTGGTCGAGATGCCGATCTCGGCGCCGAGGCCGAGTTCGCCGCCGTCGCTGAAGCGCGACGACGCATTGATCATGACGACGGCCGATCGCAGCGCGCGCACGAATCGTTCGGCCTGCCCGGCATCGCGCGTCGCGATGACTTCCGTGTGGTCCGAGCCGAACGCGCGGATGTGCGCGATGGCCTGCTCGGCATCGTCGACCACGCGCACGGCCAGGATCAGGTCGAGGAACTCCGCAGCGTAGTCCTCATCGCTCGCCGCGGCCATGTCGCCGACGAGCGCCCGAGCGCGCGCGCACCCGCGCAGTTCCACGCCGCGTTCGCGCAGCGTCGCCGCCGCGCGCGGCAGCCAGCGCGGCGCGATCGCCGCATGCACCAGCAAGGTTTCGAGCGCATTGCAGACCGCAGGACGCGTGGTCTTGCCGTCGACGAGCAGAGCCAGCGCGAGGTCGTCGTCGGCGCTCGCGTCGACGTAGAGATGGCAGACACCCTTGTAGTGCTTGATCACGGGCACGCGCGCATGCTCGGCGACGAAACGGATCAGGCCTTCGCCGCCGCGCGGGATCGCGAGGTCGACGATATCGCTCAGCTGCAGCAGCTCGATCATGCTTTCGCGTCGCAAGTCGTCGAGCACGGCGACGGCGCCCGCATCGAGGCCGCAGGCCGCGAACGCGCCTGCGATCGCAGCGGCGATCGCGCGATTGGAATGCTGCGCTTCGGAACCCCCGCGCAGGATCACGCCGTTGCCGGCCTTGATGCACAGCGCGGCCGCATCGGCCGTCACGTTCGGCCGCGCCTCGTAGATCATCGCCACGACACCGAGCGGCACGCGTACGCGCTCGATCACGAGTCCGTTCGGCCGCTGTTCGCGACGCGTGACGGCGCCGACCGGATCGGGCAATCCGGCGACGTGACGCACGCCGGCGACCATGGCGGCGACACGTGCGGAATCCAGTCGCAGGCGGTCCAGCATCGCGGCTGCAGTGCCGCGCGCGGCGGCCGCGGCGACATCCTTCGCATTGGCGGCGAGAATCGCCGCCTCATCGGCGGCCAGCGCTTCGGCCATCGCGTCGAGCAGCCGGCGCCGTGCCGTCGCGTCGAGTTCGGCGATCTGCTGCGCCGCGGCGCGACAGGCCAGGGCCTGGTCGCGAACGTTCATCGTCATGCGGTCGCTCCGCCTACGGCGACGAGATCGTCGCGGTGGACCACGGTTTCTCCGTAGCTGTACCCGAGCACGGTCTCGATCTCCGTCGAACGGCGCCCGAGGATGCGCCGCACTTCGCTCGCGGCGTACTGGCTGATGCCGCGCGCGACGATGCGGGTGTCGTCGTCGTGCGCGGTTTCGATCTCGACCATGTCGCCGCGCGCGAAGTCGCCGCTGACCCCGGTGATTCCGCCCGGCAGCAGCGAAGCGCCGCCGCCGAGCACGGCGCGCGCCGCGCCTGCGTCGATGCGCAGACGACCGCCGGCGAGCGGCGCATGGCGCAACCAGTATTTGCGCGCATGCAGGCGCGTCTCGCCGGCCTGGAAGCGCGTGCCGCGCAGACGGTCCGCGGCGAGCAGGCGCAGGCATTCCGCATCGGTGCCGTTGAACAGCACCGTCGCGATGCCCGCGGCGGCGGCTTTCGTCGCTGCCTCGAGCTTGGTGCGCATGCCGCCGGTGCCGGCCGCGCTGCCGGCTCCGCCGGCCATCGCGAGTACGCCGGGCGTGACCGCCGCGACGTCGGCGATCGGCTCGGCCGCCGGATCGGTACGCGGGTTGGCCGAGTACAGGCCGTCGATGTCGCTCGCGATCAACAGCAGATCGGCATCGACCAGTGCCGCGACGATCGCGGCGAGATTGTCGTTGTCGCCGAGTTTCAATTCATCGACGGCGACGGTGTCGTTCTCGTTCACGACCGGCAGCACGCCAAGACTCAGCAGTTCGCGCAGAGTCGCCCGCGCGTTGAGATAGCGCCGGCGATTGCGCAGGTCGTCGTGGGTCAGCAGCACCTGAGCCACGGGGCGGTCGAAGAAACGCTGCCACAGCGCGACGACCGTGGTCTGGCCGATCGCGGCAAGCGCCTGGCGCGCGGCCAGTCCATGCGCGGCGACGGGCTGCGCGCGCACGAGCGCGCGCCCGGCAGCGACCGCGCCCGACGACACGAGCACGACTTCGCGCCCGGCGCGATGGCTCGCCGCGATGAACTCGGCGAGACCGAGCGCGTGGCGCGTGCTGAGACCGCCGCCGTTGGCGGCGAGCAGGCTGCTGCCGACCTTGAGCACGGCGCGACGCCAGCGCGGCAATGCTTGTTCGTCGTGGCGTCGCGTATTCATGACGATCGCGCCAACGCGGACCAGCGCGCTTCGAGTTCGTGCAGACGCAGGTCGGCCGCGCCGCCCGGCGATACGCGCGCGGCGAGGCTGGCTTCGGCACTGCGCCCCTGCCCTGCGCTCGCGGCGGCTTCGGCCGCGCGCCGGTAGGCTTCGCGGAACGGCACGCCCGCAACGGCCTGCTCGATCGCGACGTCGGTCGCGTACATCGCCGGCTCGATCGCAGCCGACAGCGCAGCGGCGTTCCAGCGCAGCGCGCGCAGCAGGCCGGGCAGCAGCGCGAGCGCGGCGAGGCCGCGGCCGAAACCGTGGATCATCGAGCCCTTGCTGAACTGCAGGTCGCGCTGGTAGCCCGACGGCAGCGAAAGCAACTGTTCCACTTCACAGCGTGCCGCGGCGACGGCGGAATAGCTTGCGCGCATGAGTTCGACCACATCGGGATTGCGCTTGTTCGGCATGATCGACGAACCCGTCGTGTACTGCGACGGCAGTTCGACGAAGCCGTATTCGCTGGTCGTGAACAGGCTCAGGTCCCAGGCGAGCCGGCGCAGGTCGAGCAGCGCGGAGGCGAGCGCGTCGAGCGCGGCGAGTTCGAACTTGCCGCGCGACAGCTGCGCGTAGATCGGCGAAACCTGCAGGCGCGCGAAGCCGAGCCGCTGCGTCGTGAAGTCGCGGTCGAGCGGCAGATTCACGCCGTAGCCGGCCGCCGTGCCGAGCGGGTTCGCATCGATGAGCGTCAGCGTATCTTGCGCGCGGCGCGCGTCGTCGATGAACGCTTCGGCGAAACCTGCGAACCACATCGCCGTCGACGAAACGACCGCACGCTGCAGATGCGTGTAGCCGGGCATGGGCAGCGTTTCGGCAGCGGCGCGGTCGAGGCAGGCGCGCGCCGCATCGGTACAGTGCGCGATCGTCGCGCTCAGCTGCGCCTTGAGCCACAGCCGCGACGCGACCAGGACCTGATCGTTGCGGCTGCGCCCCGTATGCACTTTGCGGCCGGCGTCGCCGAGCCGCTCGGTGAGCCGCGCTTCGATCGCCGAGTGTCCGTCCTCGTAGCGTTCGTCGAGCACGAACGCGCCGCACGCGAAATCCGCGCCGACAGCGTCGAGTTCGCGCAGCAGGCCAGCGCATTCGTCCGCATCGAGCAGGCCGATGCGCGCGAGTCCTTCGACGTGCGCCTTGCTCGCCTGCACGTCGTACGGAAACAGCTCGCGATCGAGCAGCACGTCGTCGCCCGCGAGAAACCGCATGATGCGCGGATCGATTTCGACGCCTTCCTTCTGCCAGAGCAGTCCGCTCATGCGTGTTCTCCCTGCGGGATCGCGCAGAGCTCAGGCAGGCCCAGCGCGGTGTTGAGATTCTGCAGCGCCTGCGTCGCCGCGCCCTTGAGCAGGTTGTCGAGCGTCGCGACGACGACGACACGCTTTCCTCCGGGCGCGACCGCGAACCCGCCGATCTCGCAGTGATGGCGTCCGGCGATGCGGCTGACCCAGGGCGGCTCGTCGACGAGCCGCACCAGCGCTTCGCCGCCGTAGCGCTGCGCGTAGCGCGCACGGATCGCGTCGCGCGTCATCGGCTGCTGCAACCAGAGGTTTGCAGTCAGGGTGATGCCGCGAAAATGCGGTGCGACGTGCGGCATGAACTCGACCGGCAGGCCGAGCTGTTCGCTGACCTCGCGCTCGTGCACGTGTCCCGTGAGCGAATACGGCATCAGGTTGCCGCGAAGCTTGTCGACGTCGTTCTTGTCCGAGGGCGTGGTGCCGGCGCCCGAATAGCCCGAAACACCGAAACACGCGGGCGGCGCGGCAAGCACGTCGGTCAGCGGCGCGATCGCGAGCTGCATCGCGGTCGCGTAGCAGCCCGGATTGCTGATGCGCTTCTGCCCGGCATAGCGCGCACGGGTGAGTTCGGGCAGCCCGTAGTACCACTGCCGGTCGAAGCGGTAGTCGGCCGACAGGTCGACGACGACGCGCTCCGGCGCGGCCGCATCGATCGCCGCGACGTAGGGCGCTGCCTTGCCGTTCGGCAACGCGAGCACGACCGCATCGACGGCCTGCCGTGCGGTCGCATCGGCATCGAGATTGCTGTAGCGCAGCGCGCCGCCGAACTCCGGCACGCTGTCGGCGACCGGCCGGCCGTCGAGTTCGCGCGACGACACGAACGCGAGTTCGAGTTCCGGATGCGCCGCGATCAGGCGGATGAGCTCGACGCCGGTGTGCCCGCGCGCGCCGATGATGCCTACGGTCCTGGTCATGACCCGCTCCTCAACCGATCAGCGTCGCGGGACGGCCGCGGCAATGCGCGACGCAGCGTTCTATGGCCGCGAACTCCGACAGGCCGTACCAGAACACTTTCCACTTTTCCTGCTTGTAGCATCCGTCGGACTCGGCGTAGTAGAACGGATTGACGAGGTTGCCGTGGCGCGAGCGCCAGAACAACGTCGGGTTCTCTTCGCGCATGATCTGCCAGACGGCGCGACCGAGGCCTTCGCCCTGCGCCTCGTCGAGCACGGCGAACTTGTCGAGATAAGTAAGACCTTCGGCAACCGTCAGGATCACGGCCGCGCGATAGTTCTCGCTGACGTAGATGCGAAACGGCGCCGTGCGTTCGAAGTAATCGTCGACGAGTCCGCGGCCGAAGCTCGACTCGATCAATGTCCGCATCCGCGGCAGGTCGATGCCGTCCCAGGACGCGAAGCGCAGTACCTTCTCGCCGCGGCGAATCAGCGTGCCCGAGCCCTTGTGCGTGAACAGTTCTTTGGCGAGCTCCGCCGGCCGCGTGATCGAGACCGACGAGGCCAGCGGCAGGTTCTCCAGCAGATCGCGGATCTGTTCGATCTTCAGGCGCATGCCGCCGTTGATCCAGGGTTGCGCCATCAGGTGATCGTATTCGGTCGACAGGTTGATCGAGTCGATGACCTTGCCGTCGCCGTCGAGCAGACCGCCGGTGCCGGTCAGGAAGATGATCTTGTACGGCTGCAGCACCTGTACGAGTTCGTTCGCGGCGAAATCGGCGTTGATGTTGAGGATCTGGCCGCTCGCGGTTTCGCCGAGGCTGGCGATGACCGGAATCGAACCCGCGTTGAGACTCGCCTCGATCGGCGCGAGGTTGACCGCCTGCACTTCGCCGACGAGGCCGAGGCGCTCCTGGTCGATGAAGCGCGATTCGAACACGCCACCGACGACCGAGGTCGCGCGCACATCGAGCGTCTGCAGCGATTCGACGAGGCGCAGGTTCTCGGTCTGCATCACGCGGCGCACGATCGCGAGCGATTCCGGTGACGTCACGCGCAGGCCGTCGACGGTCTGCTTGACGATGCCCGCGGCGGCGAGCTGCTCGTCGAGTTGCGGTCCGGCGCCGTGCACGACGATCGGCGTGAGGCCGACCTGCTGCAGGAACGCGAGCGACGAGGTCAGCGCGTCGAGGTCGTCGCGCAGCACCGCGCCGCCGACCTTCACGACGGCGAAGCGCTTCGCGTCGAGCTGCGAAAATCGCTTGAGGTACTGAGCGATCTCTTTCGCGCTCGCCATGCTCGACAGCAGGCGGACGATGGTCTGGCGGACGTCCTTATTGGCGGCCATGGGCGATGATCCGTGTGTAGCTTTCAGTGACGTGCAGCAACTGGTCGAGCGCGACCCATTCGTCGGCGCTGTGCGCCTGCGCGATGTCGCCTGGCCCGTAGACGAGACTCGTGTAGCCGGCCGCCGAGAACAGCGCGGCCTCGGTCCAGAAGTCCACCGCATTGCCGACAGGCAGGCCGAGCTCGTCGGCGATGTCGCGCGCGGCGAGGCGGCGCGTTTCCGCCGCGGCAGTGTCGCCGGCCGGCAGCGACGCGCCGAAGAAGGTCGGTTCGAACTCGGCCGGCAGCGTCGGCCCCAGGTTGCGGAACGTCTCGAGCAGTTCCTCGGTCGCCATGGTCGGCAGCGGCCGGAAACCGAACCGCACTTCGCAGCTCGGCGCGATCACGTTGGCCTTGATGCCGCCGTCGACGCGACCGATGTTGAAACGCAGGCCGGTCAGCCCGCCGAAGCGATGATGCGCGAGCGACTCGACGTGAGTGAGCGCACGCTCGCCCCAGCGCAGCGCCTGATGCACGGCACTGTCGCTCGCCGCGCTCGCGGCCGAGGCATGCCCCGCGCGGCCGGCGAAACGCATGCGCACCGAGCTGATGCCGCGATGCGCGAGGACGGCTTCGGCCCGGGTCGGTTCGGCAACGAGCACCGCGTCGAATGCAGGCTCGTCGCGCAGGAATCCGGCGATACAGCGGGCGTCGTTGGCTTCCTCGTCGGAGGAGAACAGGAAGGCGCAATCACCGTCGCTGATGCGCGCCGCAGCGACCATGGCGGCGGCCGCCCCCTTGATGTCGCAGGCGCCCATGCCGATGGCCCGATCGGACGTGACCAGCAGATCGAACGGATCGCGCGTCCAGGTCGGCGTCGCCGGCACGGTATCGAGATGCACGTTGATCAGGAAACGCGGCTTGCCGCGCACGGAATAGAGGCTGACCGCGCCCGCACCGAAATCGGTCACACGATGCCGGAACCCGGGCAGTTGCGCCTGCAGGTAGTCGAAAATACCGCCGGTGCCGATCGCGCGCGGCGGATTCTGCGTGTCGTAGGACACGAGCGCGCGCAGGTGCGTCAGGCAATCGTCGAGCAATGCGTTGCCGGTGCTCACGAGCGGTTGACCTCGGCCCACAGGGTCGAACTCATGCCGTAGAGGCGGATGAAGCCTTCGGCTTCCGCCACGCCCCAATCGGCCGATTGCGCATAGGTCGCGCCCTTGGCGTTGAGCAGGTGCGGCGACTCGATCGCCACGGCCGACACGGTGCCGCCCTGCGTCTCCAGCGTCACGCTGCCGTTGACGCAGGCCTGGCTGGAGGCCAGGAAGGCCTCGAGGTCGGTCTTCAGCGGGTCGTTGTAGAAGCCCTCGTAGACCAGCTCGACCCACTTG
>CAMLSI010000264.1 GCA_946482585.1 uncultured Lysobacteraceae bacterium | reverse complement strand
CGCTCGGGCTGCCGTTCACGAGCGGCGCGGAATCATCCGAGCGTCGCGAGCTCGACCTGCCCGAGCGGCGCGGCGCGCCGGCTGAGGGCTGAAGCGCGCCGACACGGCCGCGCGCTGAGAGAAACGGCACGCTGACGCCACGAGTCCTGTATCCGCACGCGAAGGAGCGGCAGGATGCACACGACTCGCCGATTGGTGGAACTGCTGCTCTACGGCATGGGCGACCAGCGCCGCTACGTGCAGGACAGCGCGATCTTCATCGACGTCTGGATCGAGCTGATCGAGAGCGACGGAAAGCCGATCCCGCTGCTGCTGCAGCCGTATCTCCAGTTGCCCCCGCCGCGGCTTGCGCGCGAACTCGTCGACGCCGGCATCACGCGCGAACGCAACGCGCTCGTCTACAACAACACGCTGGTGTCGTTGTCGGCGGATCTCGCGGACGTGGCGTTCCGGCTCGCGCCGATGACGGGCTGGTTCCGGCGCGCGTCACGCGGCGCCCAGCGCGAGCGCGCGGTCTACCTCGACCCCCGCCGCATACTTCAACTCGACAGCGCTTCGCTCTGGGCCGACGTGCCGCTGTCCGAGGACGCGCGCCGGTACGGCGACGCATACCGCGACACTCCCGTCAAGGAACTGCTGTCGTTCGCGCGCGTCGCCGGCGTCGCGGCGTTCCTGCACGCGGCCGGCGGCGATCGCGGACGGAACGCGATCGAGCGCGCCGCCCGGCTGCTGGACGACGTCGTGCGCGTCCCGCCGGATCGCGCGTATGCGCTGCTCGCCGAGTTGGCCGCCGACGGCTGGAGGCGTTTGCTCGCCGACGAAGCGGCCGTCGACTGGCATCCGTTCGACACCGACTGGATCTATTCGATCACCTGCGACCGGCCTGCACTGCTCGCCGTCGCCGATTCGCGCAAGACCATCAAGGCGGACGCCGCCACGCGCGTGTTCGACATTTCCTGCAGCCACGTCACCTGGGCCGTCATCGACTCCGGCATCGATGCGACGCATCCGGCATTCCGGCGCGCCGGTCGCACCGACGAACCGTCTGCAGACGCCAGCGACGGCGAGCGCTCGCGTGTCGTGCGGACCTTCGATTTCAGCTGGCTGCGCGAACTGCTGCTGGGCGCGTCGCTGAAGGCGCTGCCCGAACGCTACCACCGACAGCCCGATCGATTGAAACAGGTACGCGAGCGTGCCGAGTCGTTCCAGGCCATCGACTGGGGACTGCTCGCACCGCTGCTCGAAATCCTGCGCGACGACTACGCGATCCCGGTCAACCGCCACGGCACGCATGTCGCCGGGATACTCGGAGCCGACTGGCCCGACGCGCCGCGCGGCGCCATGCGGGGCATCTGCCCGGACATCGAACTCATCGACGTGCGTATCTGCAAGGACGACGGCCGCAGCGACGAATTCGTCGTGACCGCGGCGCTCCAGTTCCTGCGCTATCTCAACGCCCATGCGGACATGATGGTCGTCCACGGGATCAACATGAGCCTCTCGTTCGAACACGACGTGGCCAGCTACGCCTGCGGCCGCACGCCGGTCTGCCTCGAAGCCGAGCGCACGGTGAACGCGGGCGTCGTCGTCGTTGCCGCCGCCGGCAATCGCGGCTACCGCCACATCAAGGCGGCCGACGACACGACGTTCTATCAGTTCTGCGCCGTCAGCATCACCGATCCCGGCAACGCCGAAGGCGTCATCACGGTCGGCGCCACGCACCGGCGCGAACCGCACAACTTCGGCGTCAGCTATTTTTCGAGCCGCGGCCCCACCGGCGATGGACGCATCAAGCCGGATCTCGTCGCGCCGGGCGAGAAAATCTATGCGCCGGCGCCGCACGGCGATGCCGTCACGCTCGACGGCACGAGCATGGCGGCGCCGCACGTCAGCGGCGCCGCCGCGCTGCTGCTCGCCCGCAACGCCGAACTGATCGGCCAGCCCGAACGCATCAAGACCATTCTCTGCAACACGGCGACGGACCTCGGCCGCGAACGCTATTTCCAGGGCCATGGTCTCGTCGACGCGCTGCGCGCACTGCAGTCGGTCTGACTCACCGGAGACGCCGATGTTCATGCTCGAAGCACTGCAAGCGCTCCACGGCGACTGCCTTCTGCTGCACTGGGGCAGCCGCGACGCGCCGCGTCTCATGCTCGTCGACGGCGGCCCGAACACGGTCTATCGCGACGCGCTGCGGCCCCGCCTGGCCGAGCTGTCGGCCGCACGCGGCGGCTCGCTGACGATCGACCTGCTCATGCTGAGCCACATCGACGACGATCACATCAACGGCCTGCTCGACTTCGCGAAAGAACTCGACGACGGCGACGGCAACGCGCCGGGCGGAGCACGGCCGCTGCGCGTGAAGGTTCGCCGGCTCTGGCACAACAGTCTCGAGGGTCTGCTCGACGATCCCCTGACCGAACGCGCGACCGCAGCGGTCACCGCCTCGACCGCTGCCGCGCTCGTACCGCCCGATGCCGACGCATCCGACGCCGTCGATGCGCATTTCCAGGCGAAAGTGCTGGCGAGCGTCCCGCAGGGCCAGGCGCTGCAGACGTTCGCGACGCGGCTCGGCTGGCGCATGAACGCGCCGTTCTCCGATCCCCCGCTGGTCATGCGCAGCGCCGCGAGCGAGCCCGTGGCCATCGAGGGACTCGCGCTCGACGTGATCGCGCCGGCCGCGGCGGAAGTCGAGAAACTGCGCCTCGTCTGGAAACGGAAACGCAAGGATGAAGGCGCGTTGGCCGCGTATCGCGACCGAAGTCCCTACAACTTGTCCAGCATCGTCGCAGTTGCCGGATTCGACGGCCGCCGCATGCTGCTGACCGGAGACGCGCGCGGCGATCACATACTCGCCGGCCTCGAGGCCGCCGGCCTGCTCGACGACGACGGACGCATTCACATCGACCTGCTGAAGCTGCCTCACCATGGCAGCAAGAACAACGTCGATGCCGACTTCTTCCGCCGCGTCATCGCCGATCACTACGTCGTGTCGGGCGACGGCGTCCGTTTTCCGAATCCGTCGGACGACGCCATGCACTGGCTGCGCGAGGCACGCAGCGACGACGACTATCGGGTGTACTGCACCTACGAACTCGCCGGATTGCGCGCACAATTCAACAACCGCCTCGTGACGCCGGCGAGCGGCAAGCGATCGGTGAGCGTCGTGCTGTAATCCGCCCACGAGCGCTGTCCACGGCGAACCGCTCCACTCCATTCCCTGATCCCGGAGAAATCGGATGAAACGTATCGTGATCTGCGCCGACGGCACCTGGAACGAACGTGATCAGGTCGACGACGGCACCGGCAGGCGCTGCCCGACCAACGTGACCAAGGTCGCTCGCACGGTCGAGGCCAAGGCGTCGGGCGGCATCGATCAGGTCGTCGCCTATCACAACGGCGTCGGCACCGGCGGGCCGCTCGACCGTGTCACGGGCGGCGCGTTCGGCAGCGGCATCTGCGCCAATCTCGTCACTCTGTACCGGTTCATTCTGTACAACTACGTACCCGGCGACCAACTGTACTTTTTCGGCTTCAGCCGCGGCGCATTCACGGTGCGTACGCTCGCCGGCTTCATGAACCGCGTCGGCCTGCTCGACAAGGACGACGACTACTATGTGCCCGAAATGCTCGCGCTGTACGAGGAAGGCGTCAAACCCGACTCGGACGCCTGGAAGAAAGCATTCCACCGCGCGGACCAGCGCCCGTGCCCGCGCATCGATTTCATCGGCGTCTGGGACACGGTCGGCGCGCTCGGCGCGCCGGGCTATCTCGGCCGCCTCGTCAACCGCGGCAAGTACCGCTTCCACGACGTCGAGCTCAACCCGCATGTCGCGCACGCCTACCACGCGCTCGCGATCGACGAACACCGCACGCCGTTCGAGCCCTCGCTGTGGCGACGTCCGGACGGCTGGCACGGCGTGCTGGAGCAGGCGTGGTTCTGCGGCGTGCACTGCAATGTCGGCGGCGGCTACAAGCCCGACGGCACCGCGAACAATGCGCTGCACTGGATCGTCGAGAAAGCCGAAGACCTCGGCCTCGAGTTCGACCATGCGGCGCTCGATCACTACATGCCCTATCCCAGCGGCACGAAACACGAATCGATGACGGCGTTCTATCGGCCGCTCGGCGTGCTGCAGCGACCGATCGGCGCGCATCGCGACCACGGCGAAGCGCTGCATTCGTCGGTACGGAAGCGCTACGACGCCGACAAAGACTATCGCCCCAAGAACCTCCCGGAGAGCCTGCTCGACGGCGGCGCGAACGCCTTGCCCGTGGCGGAGTCGCCGCGCTACGAGGCGCGGCGCGCGGCCCGCGCCGCGGCGGCGGCGCAAGTCGCCGCGGCAACCGCGGCGATCGCGGCGACCTGAGAGATCTCACCCCCGGACGACAGTGGATATCGGACCGCATGCGCGAGGCGGCTCTCCGCCTCGCGCGCATCCGCGACGCTCCGACACCGGGATCTGCATGACCACACCGTTCAAACCGATCTGCTTCGTCGTCATGCCCTACGGCGTGCGCGATACCGGCCTGCCCGCTCCGGCACCGCCGCGCGTGGATTTCGACGCGCTCTGGGAACGCGCGCTCAAGCCCGCGATCGAGAGCGCCGGCTATCGCGCCGTGCGCGCGGATCAGGACTACGGCGCACTCATCATCAAGGAAATGCTCGAGCGGCTGTACTACTCCGATCTCGTCGTCGCCGACATCAGCCTCGCCAATGCGAACGCCTACTACGAAGTCGGCGTGCGGCACGCGGCGCGGCACAGCGGCTGCGTGCTGATCGCGGCAGACTGGTCCAGGCCGGTGTTCGATCTCGCACAGGTGCGCCATCTGCGCTATCCGAATCCGGACACGGTCGTCGGGGACGCCGCCGCCGCGGTCATCCGCGAAACCCTGGCGACACACCTGCCCGACCACGTCGACGCGCGATCGCCGTTCGTCGAATGCGTCCCGGCCATCCTGCGCGGCGGCGACGCCGAAAGCGACGGCGAACGCGCACGGCAGCTTGCGGGCCATCTCGAGGATTTCGAGCGGCTGCGCGCGGAGATCTCCGCGGTGCGCCTGCTCGAAACCGCCGCGCAACGCACCGCGGCCGCCGGCCTCATTCTCGCGCGGCATCCGGCCGAATCCACGACGAATGCACCGGTCGCCTGCGAGATGGTGCGCTTGTTTCGCGACGTGGTCGGCGCCTGGGAGCGCACGGTCGCCTATATCGACGCCCTGCCCCACACACTGCGGCAGTTGCCGTATCTGCAGGAACAGTACGCGCTCGCACAGTCCAAGCAGGGCGATCACGTCGCGGCGATCGCCGCGCTCGAACAGTTGATCGCGGTGCGCGGCAACAGTGCCGAACGCCAGGGACTGATCGGCGGGCGCTACAAGCGGCTCTACGACCTTTCCGTCGGCGAGGCGCGGCCGAACCGCCTGTATCTCAACAAGGCGATCCGCCACTACGAAAACGGCATGCTGCTCGATCTCAACGGCTATTACGCGAGCGGAAACCTGCCGGCGCTGTACCGCGAACGTGGTGACGACGGCGACGAAACGCTGGCGCTCAACGCGGCCGTGGCGGCGCGGCTCGCCTGCGAGCGTGCGCGTGCGCTAGGCCTCGACGACGAATGGACGCCGCATACTCTGCTCGGCATCGCCTTCGCCGAACGCCGCATCGACGACGCGCGCAGGCACGCGCGCATCGTCGAACAGCAGGATGCGGAGCCGTGGAAGATCGAAACCACGCTGAAGACCTTGCGCAAACACGTCGAACAGATGCCACAGCCGCGCGATGCGTTCGTGCGGATACTGGAACGGCTCGCGACCGTGCCGGTGTGAGTCGATCGATCGCCGTGCGCGGCCGACATCCCGAAGGAAGCACCTCGACGGCACCGTTCGCGGCGCTCAGCGCGGCCGGCGCGCGTGCTCCAGCACCTCGCGCAGATCTTCCGGTACCGGCATGCGGCGAAACGCGCTGACATCGGCGCCGCCGGTATTGCCGTCGGGAACCCAGAGCCGCGAGAACAGTGCGGCGGCGGCGATGCGCAGCAGCTGGCCGACGATCTCGCGGCGATCGCGGCGCGCCCAGGCCAGCACGAGCATGCCGACGTGGCTGCGCGCGTGCAGGCGCGTGCGGCGCTGACCGAGGATGTGCGCGCGCTCGAGATGCCGGAACGCGGCCGCGATGTCGCCGGCGCGGCGCGCGGCCGCGGCTGCGTTCCATTCATCGCGAAAGGCGGCGTCGAGTGCGTCGCTCATGCGGCGGGCTCCGCGGAAGCGCGGCCCAGCCGCAGCGCGTTGGCGACGACGGACACCGAACTCAGACTCATCGCGAGAGCGGCCAGCATCGGACTCAGCACCCAGCCGGTCAGCGGATACAGCACCCCGGCTGCGACCGGCACGCCGAGCGCGTTGTAGACGAATGCAAACAAAAGGTTCTGCCGCATGTTGCGCACGGTCGCGACCGAGATCGCGCGTGCGGTCGCGATGCGGCGCAAATCGCCCTTGACGAGCGTGACGGCGGCGCTGGCCAGCGCCGCGTCGGTGCCGCTGCCCATCGCGATGCCGACGTCGGCCGCGGCGAGCGCGGGCGCGTCGTTGACACCGTCGCCGGCCATGGCCACGCGACGGCCTTCGGCCTGCAGTCGCCGGATCAGGACGAGTTTGTCCTGCGGTTGCAGGTCGCCGTGCACCTCGTCGATGCCGACCTCGCCGGCGACCGCGCGCGCGGTCGCGATCGCATCGCCGGAGGCCATGACGATGGTGAGACCGCCCGCGCGCAAAGCCTGCAGCGCCGCGGCCGTCGTCGGCTTCAGCGGATCGGCGACCGCAACGAGACCCGCGGCACGCCGCGCGACCGCGACATACATCACGCCGGCACCGCGCGCGCGCAACGCGTCGGCACGTTCGGCGAAGGCTGCGACGTCGATGCCGTGCGCGCCCATCAGCATCGCATTGCCCAGCGCGATCGCTTCGCCGCCGACATCGCCGACCACGCCCTGCCCGGCGATCGCCTCGAATTCGCGCACGGCATCGAGCGCGAGGCCGCGTTCGCGCGCCGCCGCGATCAGGGCGGACGCGAGCGGATGCTCGCTCGCCTGCTCCAGGCTCGCCGCGCGACGCAGCACGTCGTCGGCCGAAAAGCCCGGCGCGACCGCGATTTCCTGCAGCACGGGACGGCCTTCGGTCAGGGTGCCGGTCTTGTCGACGATCACGGTGTCGATCTCGCGCAACCGCTCCAGCGCGGCCGCGTCGCGGAACAGCACGCCCGCGCGCGCGGCGCGGCCGGTCGCGACCATGACCGACATCGGCGTGGCGAGCCCGAGCGCGCACGGACACGCGATGATG
>CAMLSI010000263.1 GCA_946482585.1 uncultured Lysobacteraceae bacterium | reverse complement strand
CACGATGGCCATGAGCAGGCGCCCTTGCACGAGCTGCCCGAGTCCCGGGATGAAGAAGCTACAGATCGCGGCGATCACGTTGCCGGCGGAACCTTGGCCGTTGCTCATCGAAGCGTCGTCCTGCGTAAGTCATGCGGTGAAGTCGCAGATATTGTCCTCCGGCGGCCGTTTCAAGCTGCTCGGTTGCTTTCGCTCGCGACCGGGAATAGCCTGCGCCACCACTTTGAGGCGGCTGTGCCGCGATCGGGGAGATATCCGTGAAACCAGTTCGTTCCGCACTTGCATCGTCCCTGATTCTCGGCCTTGGCGCCGGCCTGTCGCCCGCGACCTACGCCCAGTCCGTCGATGCGGCCGCGGCCGATCGCTTCGTCGCCGGCATCAACCAGGAAATCCGCGACAACTACGTCGAGGTCACGGCCGCGCAGTGGGTCGCCGAGACCTACATCAACGGCGACACCGAGGTGCTCGTCGCCAAGGCGAACGAGCGCGCGCTCGGGCGACTTTCCGCCAATGTGGAGAAATCCAAACAATTCCGCGGCGTCGCGGGCATCAATCCGGCGACGCAGCGCGGCATCGACCTGCTCAAGCTGCAGACCGCGATGCCGGCGCCGAAAGATCCGGCCAAGCTCGCCGAACTGACCCAGATCGCGTCGCGCCTGAACGCGGCCTACGGTTCTGGCAAGTCGTGCACCGACGAGGCGAAGCCGGAGACCTGCCGCAATCTCGACCAGCTCAGCAAGGTGCTCGCCGAGAACCGCGACTGGGACGCCGACCTCGACGCCTGGACCGCCTGGCACAACGTCGCGCGCGGCATGCGCAAGGACTACACGCGCTTCGCCGAACTCGTCAACGAGGGTGCGCGCGAGATGGACTACGCGAACGCCGGCGACATGTGGCGCGCGAGCTACGACATGAGCGCAGCCGACTTCCGCAAGGAAACCGATCGCCTCTGGCGCCAGGTCGAACCGCTGTACAACGACCTGCAGTGCTACGCGCGGCACAAGCTCGAACAGCAGTACCCGGGCAAGCTCGCGAAAGACGGCACGATCCCGGCGCACATCACCGGCAACATGTGGGCGCAGGACTGGGCGGCGCTGTATCCGCTGCTGCAGCCGTATCCGGGCGTGTCCAACCTCGACGTCGACGCCGCGCTCAAGGAGAAGAGCTACACACCCGAAGGCATGGTCAAGCGCGCCGAGGATTTCTATTCCTCGATCGGTTTCCCGGCGCTGCCGAAATCGTTCTACGAGAAATCCCAGCTCAAGCGCCCGGCGGATCGCGACGTGGTCTGTCACGCGAGCGCCTGGGACCTCGACCTCGAAGGCGACGTGCGCATCAAGATGTGCATCAACATCAACGAGGAAGATTTCCGCACGATCTATCACGAGCTCGGGCACATCTATTACTACCTCGCCTACAACAAGTTGCCGCCGCTGTTCCAGACCGGCGCGCACGACGGCTTCCACGAGGCGATCGGCGACACGATCCAGCTGAACCTGACGCCGGGCTATCTCGCCGAGATCGGCCTGGCCGGCGCGAGCAAGCCGAGCAAGGAAGCGGTGCTCAACGCGCAGATGAAGCAGGCGCTCGAGAAAGTCTCGTTCCTGCCGTTCGGCAAGCTCATCGACGAATGGCGCTGGGGCGTGTTCGACGGCTCGATCAAGCCGGAGGACTACAACACGGCATGGTGGGCGCTCAAGCGCAAGTATCAGGGTGTCGCGCCGATCGTCGCGCGCACCGAAGCGGACTTCGATCCGGGCGCGAAGTACCACGTGCCGGGCAACACGCCGTACATGCGCTACTTCCTCGCGCACATTCTGCAGTTCCAGTTCCAGCGCGAGCTGTGCAAGGCGGCCGGCTACAAGGGTCCGCTGCACGAGTGCTCGATCTACGGCAACAAGGCTGCGGGCGCGAAATTCTGGGCGATGCTGGAAAAGGGCTCGAGCCAGCCCTGGCAGGCCACGCTGAAAGAACTGACCGGCAAGGGCGAGATGGACGCCTCGGCCATCCTCGACTACTTCGCCCCGCTGCACGCCTGGCTCAAGCAGCAGAACAAGGGCAAGCGCTGCGGCTGGAACTGAGCCGGAGCGTATCGCCGTCCGACAGCAGGCGCGCCGCGAGGCGCGCCATTTTTTTGCCGGCCCGCCGCGCTAAACGCCGGCGCGGCCGCATGCTATGTTCGCGCCAGCCAACCGCGAGACCCACGCCATGCAACGCTGGATCAAACTTCCCGACGGCCGCTTCGTCGACGCCAATCGCATCATGTACATCGGCAAGGTCGAGACCTATCCGCGCATCGACGAAGACGGCAACGATCTCGGTCAGGGCTACAACGTGAACATCGGCACCGACATCGCCCGCGAACATCAGCTCACCATCATGGGCGGCAAGGACGAGGTGCTGGCGGTGCTCAAGCAGATCCTCGGCACGCCGGCGGCGTGATCGACATCACGACGTAGGCCGGGTCGAGCCCGCACGGCGAAGCCCGGCCTACGTGGCAGCGGCCGCCGCCGAGGTCTGATACCGGAACACGCGCCACGCAACGAATCCGATCGCGGTCAACGTCCCCGCACCGAGCGCCAGATGCAGCGCGCTGTCGGATACGAACACGGCAACGAATCCGGCCAGCACGGCGTTGAACACGAGACTCACGAACGCCTGCAGCGACGAGGCGCCGCCGCGGTGCAGCGGGAAGCGGTCGAGCAGCAGGATGGTCAGGCTGGGGAACGACAACGAAATGCCGATCGCGTGCAGGCCGATCGGAAGCACCGACCAGGGAATCTGCGGCTGCGGCAGCCAGAACGCCACACCGACGTTGATCGCCGAGGCCGCGAGCATGACCGTGTAGCCGGCGGTGATCGTGCGCGCGACGCTGATGCGTCCGGCCAGGCGCCCCGACAGCATCGCCCCGAGGAACATGCCCGACACGGCCGGCACGAACAGCCAGGCGAACTGCTGCGGGCCGAGTTTCAGCAACCCGACCACGAACGCGGGTGCCGAAGAAATGTAGAGAAACAGCGCGCTGAAATTCATCGTGCCGGCGATCGCCAGCGGCCAGAACTGGCGATCGAGCAGCATTCCCACATATCCGCCGACGAGGGCGCCCATGCGCAGCGGAATGCGCCGCTCGGGCGGATGCGATTCGGGCAGGCGCCACAGCGATGCGACGAGCAGTAGTCCGCCCCAGAACGCGAGGAACCAGAAGATCCAGCGCCAGTTCCCCACGAGCAGCACCCAGCCGCCGATGATCGGCGCGAGCGCCGGCGCAACCGTGAACAGCATCGACACGTTCGACATCAGCCGCTGCACGACCGGACCTTCGTACAGGTCGCGCATGATCGCGCGCGCGACGATCCAGCCGGCACCGGCGCAGGTGCCCTGGAGCGCGCGGAACATCCACAGGCTTTCGATCGACCAGGTCAGCGCGCAACCGATCGATGCGAGCGTGAACAAGGCGACGCCGCCGATCACGACCGGACGGCGTCCCAGCGCGTCCGACAGCGGACCGTGCACGAGCGACATGACCGCGAGCGCGATCAGGTAGATCGACAAGGTCTGCTGCATCGCGAATTCGTCGGCGCCGAATTCCTGCGCGATCGCCGGGAACGCCGGAAACATCGTGTCGATCGCGAACGGACCGAACATCGCGAGTCCGGCCAGCAGCAGCGTGAGTCCGCGTTTCGGCATCAAAGAGTTAACGAGTGGACAACCGGCGGCGACGCATGCGCGAAACGATCGCCGGTTTCGACGCGACCCGCTGGCGCCCTGCCGCCGCTCCGGGTTTCCTCACTCGCCCTGCCCGCAACACTGCTTGAATTTCTTGCCGCTGCCGCAGGGACAGGGATCGTTGCGGCCGACCTTGGGATCGGTGCGGCGCACGGTCGCCGGCTTGAGCCGCTGTTCGAGCCAGTGGTCGTGCGCGTCGAGCGCGAAGTTCACCATGTTGTCGATGAGCGCGTCGCGCTGTTCCTGCGTCGCGACCTCGGCGCCGGTCTCTTCGTCGTCGGGACCACGTGCGAGCAGATCGATCGCTTCGAGATCGTCTTCCCATTCCGGGTCGTCGAGGAGGTCGTCCCAACTGGCCTCGCGCAGACCGACGCCGCGCAGATAGCCGAGCGCCCACTCCTGACCGAACGCGGCGAACTGGCCGTCCTCGACCTCGAATTCGCCAATCCACGGCTCGAAATCGGCACCGCCCTGCGCGAGCACGCCGGCGATGCGGTTGTAGTGGCGCATGACGAGATCGAGGATGCGCTGGGCCTCCGTCTCGTCGTCGAACACGGCGCCGTCGCCGTCGTCCGCTTCTTCACCCGACCACACCAGCGGCAGCCATTCCGACGGCGCGATCGTTTCCGGTCCCGACAGCACGGCGGTCAGATAACCGTCGAGCATCTCGAAACTCATGCCGTCGCGCTCGACCGCACGTTCGTCGAGAAAACGCGACAGCGTTTCGATTTCCTGTTCGTTGAGCGGCTGCGAGAGAGGGGTGGGTTGAGACATGCGAGCGATCCTGTCGAGGGGGCCGGCGCCACCGTCCGCGCGGCGCGAGGCGCACATGATGCACCATGCGCGCGATCCGCGCGCGGCGCGGATCGCGGTTCGCGCGTCTGACCATCGTCGTAGGGCGGATTCGCCGGTATCCGCCGCAACCGACGGAACGCGCCGCGGCCGCTAGAATCGGCGCTCACGCCACGCGGAGCGCCTGCATGCCCTGGACATCGATCGCCGCCGTCGGCGGAGGCGCCGCGCTCGGCGCATGGCTGCGCTGGGGGCTCGGCGTCTGGCTGAACCCGTTGTTCGACCGGCTGCCGCTCGGCACCCTGGCGGCGAATCTCGCCGGCGGCCTGCTCATGGGCCTGCTGCTGGGATTCGTCGAGACCCAGGCGGATGTTTCGCCCGAGCTGCGGCTGTTCGCCGGCACGGGATTCCTCGGCGGACTCACGACGTTTTCCACATTTTCCGGCGAGGCCGCGGTCCTGCTCGAGCGCGGCAACGCCGGCTGGGCCGCGGCGCTGATCGCGGCGCACGTGGCCGGCTCCGTCCTCGCGACACTGGCCGGCTGGTTGTTGCTGCGCACGCTGCTGCGCGGCTGAACCGGGGGCGCTGCCGAGCGCCGCCCGCGGCCGATTCGATGCGGGCGTCCGAATCCGGCAAAATGACGCCCTTTGTGCCGCGGCTCCGTGCCGCGCCGAGTACGACCGGGTCCCCAGATGAGTCTGCAAAGCAATTTCGAACAGATACCGCTCAAGGAATACGCCGAGCGCGCCTACCTCGACTACTCGATGTACGTGGTACTCGATCGCGCCCTGCCCTTCGTCGGCGACGGCCTCAAGCCGGTACAGCGTCGCATCGTCTACGCGATGAGCGAACTCGGCCTCGCCTCGACCGCCAAGCCGCGCAAGTCGGCGCTGACGATCGGCGAAGTGCTCGGCAAGTACCATCCGCACGGCGACAGCGCCTGCTATGAAGCCATGGTGCTGATGACCCAGTCGTTCTCGTACCGCTATCCGCTGATCGAAGGCCAGGGCAACTTCGGCTCGCCCGACGACCCCAAGTCGTTCGCGGCGATGCGCTACACCGAAGCCAAGCTCGCGCCGATCGCGGCGCTGCTGCTCGAAGAACTCGGCCAGGGCACCGTCGACTTCTCGCCGAACTACGACGGCACGCAGGAAGAACCCTCGTGGCTGCCGTCACGCGTGCCGCACGTGCTGCTGAACGGCTCGACCGGCATCGCCGTCGGCATGGCCACCGACATTCCGCCGCACAACCTGCGCGAAGTCGCGAGCGCCTGCATCCGCCTGCTCGAAGACCCGGATGCGACCGTGCGCGATCTCTGCGAGCACGTGCTCGGCCCTGACTATCCGACGCGCGCCGAGATCATCACGCCGAAGGCAGAGCTGCAGGCGCTGTACGAGAACGGCATCGGCAGCGTGCGCGCCCGCGCCGTCTACGTGAAGGAGGACGGCAACGTCGTCATCACCGCGCTGCCGTACCAGGTGTCGCCGTCCAAGATCCTCGAGCAGATCGCCGCGCAGATGCGCGCGAAGAAACTGCCGATGCTCGAAGACCTGCGCGACGAATCCGATCACGAGAACCCGATCCGCCTCGTGCTGATTCCGCGCTCCAATCGCGTCGATGCCGACGAGATGATGCAGCACCTGTTCGCGACGACCGACCTCGAGAAGAGCTTCCGCGTCAACCTGAACATCATCGGCCTCGACGGACGTCCGCAGGTCAAGAACCTCAAGCAGATCCTCAACGAGTGGCTGCGCTTTCGCACCGACACGGTCACGCGCCGCCTGAACCACCGCCTCGCCAAGCTCGAGCGGCGCCTGCACCTGCTCGAAGGTCTGCGCATCGCCTACCTGAACCTCGACGAAGTCATCCGCATCATCCGCACCGAGGAAGAACCCAAGCCGGTGCTGATCGCGCGCTTCAGGCTCAGCGAGGAACAGGCCGACTACATCCTCGAAACGCGCCTGCGCCAGCTCGCGCGCCTCGAGGAAATGAAGATCAACGCCGAGCGCGACCAGCTCGAGGAAGAGCGCGCGCGCATCAACGTGATCCTCAACTCCAAGCAGCGCCTGAAGACACTGATCAAGGACGAGCTCAAGGAAGACGCGAAGAAACACGGTGACGACCGTCGTTCGCCGATCATCGAACGCCAGGTCGCGCAGGCGCTCGACGAAGCCGCGCTCGTCGCGAGCGAACCGACGACTGTGGTGCTGTCGCAGAAGGGCTGGATCCGCGCGGCGAAGGGCCACGACGTCGATCCCGCCGCGATGAACTATCGCGAAGGCGACGCGCTGCAGGCATTCGCGCGCGGCCGCACCACGCAGCAGGTCGCGTTCATCGACTCGACCGGACGCAGCTATTCGACGCCGGCGCACAGCCTGCCTTCGGCGCGCGGCAACGGCGAGCCGCTGACCGGCCGCTTCGCGCCGCCGCCGGGCGCGAGCTTCGAAGCCATCGCGATGGCCGACGCCGACGCGCGCCTCGTGCTCGCATCGGACTACGGCTACGGCTTCGTCACGCGGTTCGCGAACCTCGTCGGCAACAAGAAAGCCGGCAAGCAGATCCTCAACATCGACGACAACGCGCACGTGCTCGCGCCGGCCTACGTCGCCGACGCCGCGCGCGACCGCATCGTCGTCGTGACCAACGCCGGCCATCTGCTGATGTTCTCCGTGGCCGAGCTGCCGGAACTCGACAACGGCGGCAAGGGCAACAAGCTCATCGAAATCCCGAAGGCCAGGCTCGGCGACGGCGAACGCGTCGCCGGCATCGCGGTCGTGACCGAGGGCAAGGGCGAAGTCACGCTCTACGCCGGCGCGCGCAAGCTCACCTTGCGCTGGGCCGACCTCGTCG
>CAMLSI010000262.1 GCA_946482585.1 uncultured Lysobacteraceae bacterium | reverse complement strand
TTCCCCGGGCGAGGCGGCGCCGGTCGCCGTTCTGTGGCTCGATGCGGCCACGCTGCGCAAGGCCTCCGGCACTCTGGAAAAGCGCGCCTATCGGCGCCTCTACGTGTCGCGTGCACGGGCGGGCGACGTGGTCGCGGCATGGCCGCCGGCGCTGCGTGCGAAAACCGTGCTCATCGATCGCTACGCGCTGACGGACGACGCGCTGCCGCAGGCCTACCGTGCCCGCGCGTGGCTGCGCTCGCACGACGCGGCCGGCGACGAGGACGCCGTGCGGCGCTCGACGTACTACCTCATGAGCGTGACGGAATCGGCCGTTGCGCAACTCCTCGATCACTATTCGCGCGAGCTCCTGATCGAAGCGATCGAGCGCGAAGCCGACGGCGTGCCGAACCCGGGGCCGTATCCGGGCGTGTCGCTCGGGCCGGGTCAGCGCGTGGCGGCGAAGCGCTGCCGATTGGTGCGCTACGCGGACGACGTGCTGGAGCCGTGGGCGGCGCCGTGAGCCGATGGCCGGATTGGAATCGGAGGGGCCGCGCCGGCTCGCACGACTGAATCAGGCCACCGCCGCCTCGGCTTTCATCGGCGGTGGCGCCGGCGGGAGCCCGGTGGTCCAGAGCGCGTCGGCCACGTCGAGCGAATGCGTCGCCTGTACCGGCTGGGGCCGGCTGCCGCGCCGGGCGCGCGATCCGCTTCGCGTACCGCGGCGGCTTGCGCGGTGACGGGCGCGACCGCTGCCGGCAATGCACTTGGGCTAGGCTGTACTTTTTGCGCATGGCGAGCCATGTTGAAAAACGCACAAATACCCGCTGACGGCGCAACGGGCGACACGCTCGTCAGCGAGGGCTTCCTGCTCGGGTCTTGCCGGGTCGAACCGCGCGCGCTGCGCGTGACGCGCGACGGCGACAGTGTGCGGCTGGAGCCGCGCATGATGCAGGTCCTGCTCGCGCTGGCGCGGCGCGACGGTCGCACCGTCAGCCGCGAAGAGTTGCTGGCGGAGGCCTGGAACGGCGCCGTCATCACCGACGATTCGATCTACCGCGTCATCCATCGCCTGCGCAGCGTGCTCAGCGCCGATGCGCGCACCGATGCGGTGATCGAGACCGTGCCCAAGGTCGGCTATCGCCTGCTGCAGCCGGTGCGTCCGCTGGCCGCCGGCAAGGACGCGAACGCCGCGTCCGCTGCGCCGCCGCGTTCGCGGCTGCCGCTCATCGCCGCCGCAGTGGCTGCGACGGCCATCGGGACCGCGGCATGGCTGTCGAGCCGCACCGGCGCGCCGCCGCCGCCGGCCTGGATGACCCTGACGATGTACCCGGGCCTGGAACACATGCCGGCCTTCTCGCCCGACGGCAGCCAGTTGCTGTACAGCCGCGGCGCGGCCGGGCGCGAACAGCTGTGGCTGCGATCGCTGGACGGCAGCGCGGACATGGCGCTGACCGCGCCGGAAAACGCCATGGACTACGCGGCGGACTGGTCCGCCGGCGGCGAGCGCATCGCCTTCATCCGCCAGGACGAGCAGCGTTGCCGCGTGATGGTCATGACCTTGCTGCAGCGCGAGCCGCGCGCGATCGGCGAATGCACGCCCGCCAACGGCCGCCTGTCGCTCTCGCCGGACGGGCGCACGGTCGTGCTGTCGGACCGGCCCGATCCGGACCAGCGCGTCAATGCGCTGTTCCTCATCGACACCGACAGCGGCGTGCGCCGCAGCCTGCCGCCGCCGCCGGCAGAACAGGGCGACTACCGGCCGCGGTTTTCCCCCGACGGCGGCTGGATCGCGTTCAGCCGCGTCGACGGCCGCTTCCAGTCCAGCGTGCTGCGCCTGCGCAGTGACGGCAGCGGACTGGAGCCGGTGTGGACACCGTCGGGATTCGTCCACCAGTTGCAGTGGCGAAATGCGCATGAACTCGTCGTTACACGGCGTCTGGGCGCGAGCAGCGAACTGTGGCGGGTGCCGCTGCACGGCACGCCGGCGGTGATCGCCGCGATCGACGACGGCGTGCCGTCGATCGACATCAGTCCGGACGGCACGCGCCTGTTGCTGTCGGTGGCGGTGACGCACTACCGCAACCGCCGCCGCGTGCTGGAACAGCACGCCGCCGGTGCCGCCCACGCGATGCCGGCGGCGCTGGACCGCGCACGCGACCTCGCCGTTTCGCCGGACGGCAGCCGCGTCGCGCTGCCCTGGGAAGCGCGCGGCGAGAGCGGCGTGTGGCTGGCTGATATCGACGGCGGCCAGTTGCGCCGGCTGTGGAGCGAGTCGGGCACTCATATCCGTGATCTGAGCTGGGATCCGTCCGGCCAGCGCATCGCTTTCGAGCGTTCGCGCGGCAATCGCCAGACCATCTGCGTGGTCGATCTCAACGGCCTGCTGCAATGTCTGCCGGATCAGCCGCGCAAACGCATCTCGCCGTCCTGGTCCAACGACGGCCGCCGGTTGCTGTTCGTCCAGGAAGACGACGGCGGCTGGTTCGCCCACCGCGCCGCGCTCGACGGCAGCGGCGAGGAGCGGCTGGGCCGGCGCCAGGCCATGTATGCCGTGCAGGCCCCCGATGGCGACATCGTCTACCTGCGGCCGCGCGGCAGCGACGGCATCGTGGCGCTGGATACGGCCAGCGGCGAGGAGCGCCTGCTGGTCGACGATGCACCGCATTCGCGCCCGCGCGCGCTGGTGGCCGCACGCAGCGGCCTGTACTACCTGCGCGCCGACGGCATGCTGATGCACCGGCGGCTTGGCTCGGACAGGGCCACCGCGCTGGCGCCGCTGGGCACGCCATTGCCGCGCACGCTGAGCCTGTCGGCGGCCGAAGACCTGCTGCTCTACAGCGAAGTGACCGGCGAAGAGGCCGATATCGCGCTGCTCACCAATCTGGATGCGCTGGTCGGCACGCGCTGACGTGCCCGCTGCCGGTGCCGCAATGGCGGCGTTTGCTTGAAACGGAATTGATTGCTTTGTGAACAACGGACGCGACGTTTGTCCTTCCGCATGCGGCGATCGTCCGTGCGGCGGCCGCTGCGGTGCATGAGGCTGACCACCGTCAGCCGGCATGACCGCCGCATGACAGCGCAAACGTGACGGCTTCGTCGTTTTGCGCATGTCACGGCCGCGCCATCAGGAAAAAATCAGCCGCGATCAGCCATTCCTCCGCGCGTCGCCGCGGCGGCGGCGGCGAGCATGGGTCTCGCCAGGATGGTCAGGGGCCAGCCCGGTACTGCCACGCAGACCAGGAGTCGACCCATGTACCGTTTTCCGATTCACCGCGGCGGGCGCCTGCTCGCCGCCGCCATGGCCGCCGCCGCGAGTGTCGCCGCGCCCGCCGCCGATCCGCCCGGTTCGCTCGCGCTGGACTGGCCCATGGGCCAGATCGTGGGCGAGCAGCTCGTGCCCGGACAGAACGTGCGGATCATGCAGAACTACGCCAATCCGTTTCCCAAGTACAACAACCGCCTGCACACCGCACTGGATCTCGCGCTGGACAGTGGCTCCACCGTCAATGCGCCGGTCTATGCCGCGGCCGACGGCGTGGTGTTCTGCTCGGTCTACGTCAACTGGCCGGGCTGGGTCGTGGTGATCGAACACACCCAGTCCAACGGCAGCAAGCTGTATACGCAGTACGGACACCTGAACACTCCCAGCGTCGCGGTCGGCCAGATCGTCAACCGCGGCGGCCAGATCGCCACCGTCACCAACTGGACCGAGGACACCAGCAACACCCATCTGCATTTCGAAGTACGCAACTTCGGCACCTGGTCCGGCGGCGGCTGCCAGGGACTGGGCTATGCGCCGGCCGGGTCCACGCCCGACCAGCACGGCTACCGCAATCCCGTGACCGAGTATTTCCAGCGCCGGCCGGCCTATCCGGGCCAGGTCGTGGCGAATGTCGCGCAGAGCGTGCGCACCGCGCCGAATCGCAGCGGCGGCGCGGTGATCGCGACCGTGGCGGCGAACACGCCGCTGGTCGCCGACGCCGTGTTCGCCGATCAGGGCGGCGGCAAGGAATGGTGGCACCGGGTGAAGTACTCCGGCAGCCAGTGGGGATACGTGCCGGCCTACTGGAACGACGGCTGGGGCGGCAACATCACGTCGACCGACTACCTGCGTTATCCCGGCCCGGTGGAACTGGCCGATGCGGTCGGCAGCGGCGGCGAGCTCTACGTCTTTGCGCGCCGCAGCGACGGTGCCACCTGGCTGCGCCGCCGCTCGCCGGCCGGCAGCTGGAGCGGCTGGCAGTCTCTCGAGGGCAATGCCACCGCGCAGCCGGTCGCGGCGGTCAACAGCGACGGCCGCGTGCAGGTGTTCGCGCGCGGGACCGACAGCCAGATCTGGACGCGGCGGCAGATCAGCGCGGGTTCGGCGCAGTGGGATGCGTGGGCGCAGGTCGGCGGCGACGCGACATCGGCGCCGGCCGTGGTGCGCAATACCGACGGCCGCCTGCAGGTCTTCGTGCGCGGACCCAACGGCGGCCTGCGCAGCCGCCTCCAGACCTCCGCCGGCGGCGGCTGGAACGGCTGGATCGATCATGGCGGCACCCTGCACTGGGGACCGGCCGCGGCGATCAACAGCGACGGCCGCGTCGCCGTGTTCGTGGGCGGGCAGAACAATGATCTCTTCCAGATCGTGCAGGCCCAGGCCGGCGGCAGCTTCGGCAATTTCCAGGCACTGGGCGGCAGCATCAGCTCGCATCCGTCGGTGGTGCGCAACAGCGACGGGCGGCTGGAAGTCTTCGTGCGCGGCGCCAACCAGGATCTGCGCCATATCCGCCAGAACAGCGCCGGCGGCAGTTTCGGCGCATGGCAGTCCCGCGGCGGCGTGCTGACGGCGCATCCGCACGCGGCCGTGCATGCGGACGGGCGCATCGAAGTGTTCGCGCGCGGCGGCGAGGGCCAGCTCGCGCACGTCTACCAGACCTCGGCCGCCGGCAGCTGGGCGAGCTGGGGCAATCTCGGCGGCTATCTCACCTCCGGCGTCATCGCCGCACGCCAGGACAGTGCCGTGCAGATCGTGCTGCTCGGCATGAACGGCGAGTTGTTCCATCGCGGTGAAACCGCGCCAGGCGCCTGGTCGGCCTGGCTGTCGCTGGGCAACGGCTTCGCCGCGTACTGACGGCGACTTCCCGCGGCCCGCCGCCGGGGCGGGCCGCCACTTCATCCTGTGAGGACACCCATGAAACGCTTCCGCACCGCGGCCAGCCTGGCCGCGCTGATCCTGCCTTGCCTGTTTTCCGCCTCCGCCTCGGCGCAGGCGCTCAAGGGCGCCAACTGGCTGCGCACCGATCACAACTACAGCGCCGTGCCGTCCACGGATCCGCGCCGCGTCGGCTGGAATCTCGAATTCGCGCGCGACGTGCCGAACATGAGCGGCTGGGCGGCCAACTACAACACGCTATACAGCCAGCACGGCATCAAGACCCTGTTCCGCATCGGCTTCGACGCCAAGCCGTCGGCGGCGGAAAAGGCGCTGCTCAATGCGGCGACCTTCACCGACTGCAACGGCATCAACGGCCTGATGAGCGCCCTGGACACCGAGGCCGCCAAGGCGAACCACGCCAACGCCGCCGCGGTCGGCGGCTACCTGCTCGGCAACGAGCCGAATCTGGCCGAGGAATGGGGAATCGGCGGCCGTGCCTACGGGCGCATCTACAAGTGCTACATCGCACGCTGGAACGCCGGCGCGCTGGGCGCGCGCAATCTGTTCGCGTCCGGCCCGGGCGGTTGCCTCAGCGGCACCTGTCCGACCTTCTACACCGACCTGTTCGACGCCATGGGCAGCACCATCGACGGCTTCGCCATTCATGCCTATGGCCAGAGCGATGCCGCGTTCGACGGCGATTTCCGCTGGCAGCTCAACGCCATCAACGGCACCAGCAACGCCAGTGCGCGCGGCAAGCCGGTCTACATCACCGAGTTCAATGCCGGCGCCCGCTTCGGCGAGCCCCTGCCGGTCGCGCCGAGCGCGGCCTATTTCAACGGCGTGCTGAGCAAGGTGCGCGATTTCAACGCCGCCAACGGCGGCCAGATCAAGGCGGTGATGTACTTCGTCGATTCGCCGTCGACCTGGATACGCGGCGGCTATCAGTGTCACCCGGCCGTGGCGCCGCAGCAGGACGGGTGGTGGAGAAGTTCACTCTGCTACAACGGAACCTGGCGTCAGTACTGGCTCGATTCGCAGCCGTCGATCGTGCTGCCGCCGCGCAACGCGAGCGTCAGCTATTCGGGCATCCCGTCGTTCATGATGCCGGGCGACATCCGCCGCTTCACCGCGGCCGTCACCAATACCGGCGCGGAAACCTGGGCCGGTTCCGGCGCGGCCAACTGGTTCCGCTTCGGCGCGACCGGCGCCAACGGCTTCATCTTTTCGGCATTCCCCGGCTGCGGCGGCTACGCCAACAGCGTGCTGGACGCGCGCGTCTACACCTGCACCAGCGTGGGCAACAACGCGACGACGACGTATCCGGTCGATGCGCGCGCGCCGACGTCCGGTTCGGCCGCGACGTTCCAGGGCCGCATGGTGCGCGACGGCATCGAGTGGTTCGGCAATTCGCCGCAGCAGTCGGTGGCATTGGGCCAGGCCTACTGCGGCACGGCGCTGACCCAATGCATCCTCAGCGCGCGTAGCGACATCCTGCCGTTCTACCAGGGCAACGGCTGGAACACCGCCTGCTGGAACCGCGACGCCATCGTCGCCAACTGGTGCGGCATCGATGCCGCCGGCTGCAACGCCCTGCGCAACGGCGTCTGCGCGACCTACAACAACAGCTGCCGCTGCTCCGGCGGCACGCACCTGGGCGGCGCCGCGATCGATCCCAACGGCACCTACTGCGGCTACCAGCACTGCGGCACCAACCGCCAGATCTACAGCTGCGGCAGCGGCAACGTCTGGACCGCCACGGGACGCAGCTGCAACTGAGCGTACGTCCGACAGGACGCCGCTCGCGCTGACGCGGCCACCCGGCGCCCTTCGCCCGACGCGAAGGGCGCCGGTTCATGCCGGCAGCCGTCGAAAACCGGGCTGTCGGCGGGGAAGCGGAGGCGCTCCGCCCCGACCCCGTTCGTTCCCTGCAGAAGGAGGTCGCGAGACGCACGCGAAGGATTGACTTTGCCGAGGGCCGGCATGCCTATCGCGAGCGATGACTCCGCCCGCCATTCACTTCGGCCACTATCGCCTCGATCCCGCGCTGCGTGAACTCACGCGTGACGGCGCCCGCGTCGCGCTGCCCGCCCGCGCGTTCGAATGTCTCGCGTATCTCGCCGCGCATCGCGACCGCGCGGTCGGCCGCGATGAACTGATCGCCGCGGTGTGGGGCAAGGCCGACGTCGCGGGCAACGTGCTCGACCAGTGCATGCTGCAGGCGCGGCGCGCGGTCGGCGACGTCGACGACGAGCG
>CAMLSI010000261.1 GCA_946482585.1 uncultured Lysobacteraceae bacterium | reverse complement strand
AACATCATCGAGGACCCGAACCTGTTCTTCGCGATGGCGATCGTGCAGCCATGCCCAGCCGTCGTACCAGTGATAGTTGCGCAGGTCCCAGTTGTTGCTCTGGCCCAGCCAGACCGCGACGAGGCCGAACGCCATCACGACGAGACCGAGAATCAGCGCGTCGATCCGCGCCGCGCGGCGCAGCGCCGGATCAGCGTGCATGGCGATCGCGCCCGCCGGTATCGAGCACGTCGCCGCCGATGGCGGGGCGGAACGGATCGCGTCGCGGGAATGCGGCGGCGAGCGACGGCGGGCGCATCTCGAAGTCGGCGGCGAACATGGGAACTGGGCATGGCCTGGGCCGCGCGATCATGCCACGAGCGCCGCGCGGGCTCGCAGCCCGCAGGAAGTCGCGATCAGGCCTTGGCGAGCAGCTGCGCCAGTGCGTCCCGGTCCTCGGCGCGCAGCAGACGCGGCGCGAGTGCGCGCAGGCGCGAACGGTCGCAGCGCGATACCGCGTCGCGGACCTCGAGCAGGGCGCCGGAGTGCATGCTGAAGTTGGTCAGGCCGAGCGCGATCAGCAGCGGTGTATAGCGCGCGTCGGACGCCATCTCGCCGCAGAGACTGACCGGCTTGGCGTACTTCTCGCCGCAGCGGACCGTCATCGCGAGCAACTGCAGGATCGCCGGATGCAGCGGGTCGTAGAGCTCCGACAGTGCATCGTTGTTGCGGTCCGCAGCCAGCGTGTACTGCACGAGATCGTTGGTGCCGATCGCAACGAAGTCGACGTGGCGGATCAGGTTCGGCAGCGCGATCGCGGCGGCGGGCACTTCGATCATCGCGCCGAGCTCGAACTGGTCGGCGACTTCGTGACCTTCGGTGCGCAGGTCGCGCGCGCAGATCTGGATCAGTTTGCGGGTTGCCTGCATTTCGACCGGATTCGTGACCATCGGCACCAGGATGCGGATCGGGCCGTAGGCCGACGCGCGCAGGATCGCGCGCATCTGCGTCGCGAACAGCGCGGGACGGCGCATCGAAAGCCGGATGCCGCGCATGCCGAGCGCCGGGTTCGGCTCGGTCGTCATCGCAAGACCGGTGGTGTCGGCTTTGTCGGCGCCGAGATCGAGCGTGCGTATCGTCACGGGCAGGCCGCCCATGCCGAGCACGAGATCGCGGTAGGCGTGGAACTGCTCGTCCTCGTCGGGCAGATGATGCCGCTGCAGGAACAGGAATTCGGTGCGATACAGGCCTATGCCGTCGGCCCCGTGCGCGCGCGCCTGCGCGACGTCGCCGGCGAGTTCGGCATTGGCGAGCAGGCGGATGGTGTAGTCGTCGCGCGTGCGCGTCGGCTGGTGCGCGAGCTCGGCGAGGCGGCGGCCTTCGCGCTGCGTGTCGCGCTGATACTGTCGATAGCGCGCGAGATCCTGCGCGGTCGGATGCACGACGACCTGACCCTGATCGCCGTCGACGAGCAGCAGGTCGTCGTCATGCACTTCGGCCAGCGCGTCGTGCGCGCCGACGACCATCGGCAGACGCATGCTGCGCGCGAGGATCGCGCTGTGCGACAGCGCGCTCGATCCGGTGCAGACCGCGGCGAGCACGCCCTGCTCGGCGAGATGGGTCATCTCCGACGGGGCGATCTGATCGCTCACGAGTATGGTGCCGACGCGCGCGGCGATCTGACGTTCGGCCGGACTCGTCTCGCGCGCGAGCGCCGACTGCACGCGGCCGATCACATGGTCGATGTCCTCGCGCCGGCTGCGCAGGTACGGATCGTCCATCGCCTCGAACACGGCGGCGAGGCGATCGCGCTGCATTTTCAAGGCTGTGCCGGCGCGGTAGCGGCCGCGGCGCACGAGATCGAACAGCCCGGTCAGGAGTTCCGGATCGTTCAGCAGCATGCTGTGCGCGTCGATGAACTCGCCGATCTCGCGCGCGAGTGCGCCGTGCAGTTTGTCGCGGATCGCGCGCAGTTCGGCCTGCGCAGTTTCCAGTGCGAGCTGCAGGCGCGTCGCTTCGGCCTCGATCTCGGCAGGGTCGAGCGGCGTGTCGTCGATGATGAACTGACTGGGCTGCACCAGCCGCGCCCGTCCCAGGACCATGCCGCGCGAAGCGCCGATGCCGGAAAGGACGATGCGCATGCTCACGGGATCAATAAGTCCTTGTATTGAGTTGGGGCGGTCGAACCGGCGATCGCTTCCGCCGGACGCGCGTGGTACGGGCACGACGTGTCGCGGCGGCGGTCGCCGTTACCGCAGTCCCGTCCGCTTCGCCGACGGTCCGGACCGCGGGAAAACGCTATTGGCCTTCGTCGAATTTGCGTTGAAACAGGTCGACGACGGCATCGAGCGCCGCAGTCTCGTCCGGCCCTTCGGCGCGGATCGTGACCGGCGTGCCGACGCCGGCCGCAAGCATCATTACCCCCATGATGCTCTTGGCGTTGATTTCGCGTCCGCGGCAGCGCAGCCAGACCGAGGACGAATAGCTCTGCAGCAGTTGCACCAGCTTGGCCGAGGCTCGCGCATGCAGGCCGAGCTTGTTGCTGATGACGATGTCGCGTTCAGGCATGGTCGATACAGATTCCGCCGCGTCCGCCGCTGGCCGCGGTCTGCGCCAGCTGGTCGAGATCCTGATTCGGATAGTTGAGCACGCGCAGCAACATCGGCAGATTGAGCCCGCTCACGCAGTGCGTGCGGAAGCCGAGCCCGGACAGGCGCTGCGCGATATTGCACGGTGTCGAACCGTACAGGTCCGACAGTACCAGCACGCCGTCGCCCTGGTCGAGGTGGCGCGCGCGCTGCGAGGCGTCGCCGAGCGCGCGCTCGGGGTCGGCGCAGGCGCCGACCTCCATGACTTCGAGCGGCAGCGGAAATTGTCCGAGCACGTGATGCGCCGCCGAAACGAGCGCGTCACCCATGGCTTCGTGGGTCAGCAACAGCACGCCTACGCTCACGACCGACCCTCCGCGCGGCAGCCGCCGGCAGGGACGCAATCAAGTGCGGAAGCGGAACGGAAAATGGCCATCACGGTGCCTGCAGTGGGTCGGACGATTGGCAGCTTGCAAGAATATTGCCCGCTGCCGGGAAAATGGGGGCTGTTCACTCGAGTTCACGGTGGAACGTCAGAACTTGCTCGCGGGAACCGCGAAAATGCTCGGCCAGACGTTCGGCGAGGTAGACCGAGCGGTGGCGCCCGCCGCTGCAGCCGATGCAGATGGTCACATAGGAACGGTTGTCGGCTTCGAAACGCGGCAGCCATTCGTCGAGGAAGCCGGTGAGCTGGTCGAGGAAACGCCGCACTTCGGGCTTTTCCTGCAGCCACTCCCGGATCGCGGCGTCCTTGCCCGACAGCGGCCGCAGCGCGGGATCCCAGTGCGGATTCGGCAGCACGCGCGCGTCGAACACGAAGTCGGCGTCGATCGGCAGGCCGCGCCGGTAGGCAAAGGATTCGAACAGCAGCGACAGTTCCCCGCCGCTCATGCCGAGCTCGGTGGCGATGAGCCGGCGCAACTGGTGGACGTTGAGCTCGCTGGAATCGATGACGCGGTCGGCGATCGACGACAGCGGCCGCAGCAGCTTGCGCTCGAGCGCGATCGCGTCGTGCAGCGGCAGGCCGTCGGCCGACAGCGGGTGGCGCCGGCGCGTGTCCGAGAAGCGCTTTGACAGCACGTCGTCGCGGCTGTTGAGGAAGATCAGCTGGTAGTCGACGCCGATCCGTGCGAGTTCGGCGAGGACCTGCGGCAACTGGTTCAGGTCTTCGCTGCGGTTGCGCACGTCGACGCCGACGGCGATGCGGCGATGCCCCCCGCCGCTGACGGCGCTCACGAGCGACGGCATCAGGGCCGCCGGCAGGTTGTCCACGCAATAGAAATCGAAATCTTCCAGCGTGCGCAGCGCGACCGTCTTGCCGGCGCCGGACAGGCCCGAAAGCACGACGAGATGGATGGTGTCGGCGCCGTTGCCGACCATGTCGCCGGACTCCGCGTTCACCACGGAGCCTGCCGCTGCAGCTGATGGGCCTGACGGTCGATGAAGGTCTGCGCCGGATCGATGCCCTTGCTCTTGAGCATGTGGCTGCGCACGGCGGCTTCGACGAGCACGGCCAGATTGCGCCCGGGCGCGACCGGAATCGCGATCTGCGGAATGCGCGTGTCGAGGATGTCGCGGTAGCCGACGTCGCCGGTGAGACGCTTCATGCCGTCGATATCGTCGAGCGGATTGAGCGGCCGCAGGTGCACGACGAGACGCAGGTATTTGGACGGCTTTACGGCCGTATGGCCGAACATCTCGCGTACGTTCAGCACGCCGAGGCCGCGGACTTCGAGCAGGTCCTGCAGCAGCTCCGGGCAGCGGCCGTCGACGACATCGGGCGCGATCTGGGTGAATTCCGGCGCATCGTCGGCGACGAGGCGATGGCCGCGCGTGAGCAGTTCGAGCGCGAGCTCGCTCTTGCCCGAGCCCGATTCGCCGGTGATCAGCACGCCGATCGAATAGACCTCCATGAACACGCCGTGCAAGGTCTCGCGGCGTGCGAGCAGGCGGGCGAGGTGATACTGCAGGAAGGTCAGGATTTCATGGCCGCGCTTGGGACTCGACCACAGCGGCGTATTCGATTCGTCGGCGGCTTCGCGCACGTCGCTGGGTACGGCCTGATCCTTGGTCACGATCAGCGCGGTCGGCCGGTAGTTGATGATCTTCTGCACCGTTTCCCAGCGCTGGCGCGAATCGAGGCCGTCGAGGTAGTTGAGTTCCTCGGTGCCGATGATCTGCACTTTGTTCGGGTAGATCACGTTGAGATAGCCGACCATCGACGGGCGGCGCGCATGATGGTCGCCGGGATCGAGCGTACGGCCGTTGCCCTGGGCGCCAGCCGTCCAGCGTAGCGAAAGTCGATCGGTGAGGCTGTCGAACAACTGGCGGGCGGTCAGTCGATCCATGGCGGCGTTCAAGCGGGCTGGCCCCATTCTGCCAGCTCGGCGTAGAGCGCGCTGGCCCGGGTCGCCGCGCGCAGGCGCGCGAGCGCCGCCGGATCGGAGGCGCGCGTGGCGATGTCGGCGAGCAGCGACAGGTGCTCCGTCGTGAAGTGGCTGGGCGTGACGATGGCCGCGAAGAGGTCGACCGGCCGATTGTCGGCCGCGCCGAAGACGACCGGCTGTGTGAGGCGCACGAACGCGGCGCGGGGCTGTTCGAGTACGGCGCTGCGGCCGTGCGGCAGCGCAAAACCCTGGCCGAGTGCCGTGGAGCCGAGACTTTCCCGTTCGCTCAACGCCTCCAGCACGGCCAATGCCTGGTCCGGCGGTGCCATGAGCTGCGCCAGCGCTTCGAGCACCGCACCGCGCGAGCGGACGTGCAGATCGGCGACGACGCTGTCGGGAGTCAGGAGATCGCTGAAGCGCATGCCGCCCGAAGGGGTAGTCGCGAAAGGGGCGGATGATAGCGCGGGTTTTGCCGCAGTGCGGAAGAAATTCGTAGGGGGCGGACGTGCCGGTCCGGAGAGCGAAGAGGGGCGCCGGCGCTGCCGGCGCCCCGCGGCAGGTCAAACCATGCGTTCGGCGACGCGGAGCGCCTCACCCTTGTGATGGTCGGTCAGCTTTTCCTTGTGCTTGCGGATCTGGCCGTCGAGCTTGTCGGCGAGCAGATCGATCGCCGCGTACATGTCGTCCGCGGTCGCTTCGGCATGGATGATCTTGCCGGCAGCCGCATGCAGGGTCGCGTCCGCCTTGTGCACGAGCTTCTCCACGCTCAGCTGTACGCCGACGTCGTGGAGATGGTCGAAATGGCGCAGGATGCGCTCGAACTTGCTTTCGACATAGCTGCGCAGGGCCGGCGTCACATCAACCTTGGGGCCGCTGACATTGATCTGCATGGTGTTTCTCCTTACGGTAGAGCGCTCCTGACGCGGAACGCGGTCGGCACGAGGCGAACTCGGCTTCGTGCGAAATGATGTCGTTAGCGTTGACCTGTTCCTGCGATAGGGGTTCCCGGCGGCGGCTTCAAGCCTCAGCTGAGGCGGCAGCGTTCATTCGACGCGGCAATGTTCATCGCCTCGCGGTATTTCGCGACGGTGCGTCGCGCGACGTTGATGCCGCGGCGGTTCAGTTCCTCGGCAAGCCCTTGATCGGAGAGTGGTTTACCGGTCGGTTCCGCATCGATCAGCTTGCGGATCATGGCCTGGATCGCGGTGGCCGAGGCGCTGCCGCCGTCGACCGTGGATACGCCGCTCGAGAAGAAATGCTTGAACTCGAACGTGCCGCGCGGCGTGTACAGGAACTTGCGCGTGGTCACGCGCGAGACCGTCGATTCGTGCATGCCGATCTCCTCGGCCACGTCTTTCAGCACCAGCGGCTTCATCGCTTCGGGGCCGAAGTCGAGGAACGCGCTCTGCGCACGCACGATCGCCTGGGCGACCTTGAGAATGGTATCGGCGCGCGTCTTGAGGCTCTTGATGAGCCAGCGCGCCTCCTGCAACTGGCCGCGCAGATAAGACGCGTCGTCGCGCTGCGCGCGCGCGATCAGCGACTCGTAGTGGCGATTGATCGCGAGCTGCGGCTGGCAGCCCGGCGCAAGGCTGACCTGCCACTGGCCGTGATGGCGGAACGCGTAGGCATCGGGTGCGACGTATTCCGGTGCCGCGCTGGACACGCTCGATCCGGGCTTGGGATCGAGCGCCCGGATCAGTTGCACGGCGACGTCGATCTGGTCGCTGCCGACCTTGAGGCTGCGGCTCAGCCGCGCGCGGTCGTTCTTGGCCAGCACTTCGAGGTGCTCCGCGACGATCGCGCGCGCGACGGCGGCGCCTTCCACGTCGGCGTCGAACGCGTCGAGCTGCACCAGCAGGCATTCGCGCAGATTGCGGCTCGCGACGCCGAGCGGATCGAAACGCTGGATGCGGTGACGCACCGCCTCGATTTCGTCGGCGTCCACGTCGTAGAGGCTCGCGAGCCCCTGCTGTATTGCTTCGACGGGTTCGTGCAGGTAGCCGTCGTCGTCGACGGCTTCGATGACCGCGACGGCGATGGCGCGGTCGCGCGGCGACATCGGCGTGAGATTGAGCTGCCAGAGCAAATGATCGCGCAGGTCCTGCTGCTCGGGTTCCTGCGTTTCGAACTCGTCGTCGGGGGCGGCGTTGCGCGTCGGCGTGTCGAAACTCGTGTCGAGCGGCTCGAAGCGATCTTCCTCGGCGTCTCGCGATTCGCTCTCCGAGCTCGCGGTCTCGCTGCTCGTGGTGCGCGTCTCGAATTCTGCCGGCGGCGCTTCCGCGCCGTTCGCGGTTTCGGCGGGCGCGGGCTCGCCGGGTTCATCTGGAAGTTCCAGCAACGGATTGGACTCGAGCGCTTCGCGCAGCTCCATTTCCAGCTCGACGCTACTGAGCTGCAGCAGGCGGATGGCCTGTTGCAGTTGCGGCGTCAACGCCAGTTGCTGGTGCAGGCGGAGATTTA
>CAMLSI010000260.1 GCA_946482585.1 uncultured Lysobacteraceae bacterium | reverse complement strand
CGATGATCGGCAGACGACGCCATTCGGCACGCCGGCGGATTTCGCGCATCGCGGTGAAGCCGTCCATCTCGGGCATCATGATGTCCATGAGCACGAGGTCGATCTCCGCGTCCGACATCCGCTCGGCTTGGGCCAGCGCGTCGAGCGCCTCGCGGCCGTTGCGCGCGATCTCGATCTTCGCGCCTTTGGGTTCGAGCACGCTCGATACCGCGAAGATATTGCGCACGTCGTCCTCGACGATGAGGATGCGGCGGCCTTCGAGGATCGCATCGCGGTCGCGCGCCGCGCGCAGCATGCGCTGACGGTCCGGCGGCAGGGTCGATTCCATCTGGTGCAGGAACAGCGTGACCTCGTCGAGCAGGCGCTCCGGCGAACGTGCGTCCTTGACGATGATGGACTTGGAGAAGCGCCGCAGCTGCTGCTCTTCGTCGCGCGCCAGCGCGCGTCCCGTGTAGACGATGACCGGCGGAAACGCGACTTCCTCGTGCCCGGCCATCTTCTGCAGCAGCGCATAGCCGCTCATGTCCGGCAGGTTGAGATCGAGCACCATGCAGTCGAACGTCCGCGCCTGCAGCGCCTGCAGCGCCGCCCCTGCGGAATCGACGCCGACGATGTCCACGCCGTCGGCGTCGAGCAGCTGACGCACGCTCTCCAGCTGCACGGCGTTGTCTTCGACCACGAGCACCGAACGCAGCCGCGATGCGCTCTTGGCCTCCATCTGCCGCAATGCCTCGACGAGCTGCTCGCGCAGCACGGGCTTGACCGCATAGCCGATCGCGCCGCGTTCCAGCGCCTGCTGCGTGTAGTCGGTGCCCGACACCACGTGCACCGGGATGTGCCGCGTCGACGGATCGCGCTTGAGCTGGTCGAGCACGCCGAGGCCGGACTGGTCCGGCAGATTGACGTCCAGCAGTATCGCGGCCGGCCGGTAGCGCACTGCGGCCGAGAGACCGTCGGCGCCCAGGTGCGCCACGACGCAGGCGAAGCCAGTCTCGTGCGCGACGTCGCGCAGCACGGAGGCGAAGTCGGGATCGTCCTCGATCACGAGTACGCAGCGGCCTCCTTCGGCGAGCGATTCGCGATCGTCGTCGACGGCGGCCGGCGCGAACGACATCGCCGGCGTCGCCGATCGCGGCGACAGGACGGCGGCGGGTTTAGCGCCGTCCGCGTCCGCACCCGACGCCGCACCGTCGGTCGCCTGTACCGGCAGCGTGAGCAGGAAGATGCTGCCCTTGCCCGGCGTGCTGCGCACGACGATGTCGCCGCCGAGCAGCCGTGCGAGATCGCGCGAGATCGACAGCCCGAGACCGGTGCCGCCGTATTTGCGGTGCATGCTGCCGTCGGCCTGGCGAAACGCCTCGAAAATGACTTCCTGCTGCTGCTCGGCGATGCCGATGCCGGTGTCGTGCACGGCGAACAGGACCTGGCCGCTGTCGTCGGCGGAAACACGCAGCTCGACGTTGCCCTGGTCGGTGAACTTGATCGCGTTGGACAGCAGATTCCGCAGGATCTGGCCGAGCCGCAGCGGATCGGTCGACAGTTCGACGGGCGTACCGATCTGGATGTCGCAGTCCAGCGCGAGTCCCTTGTCCTGCGCGACCGGACGGAACGTGCGCACGAGCGCGTCGGTCGCGGCCACGATGTTCACTTTTTCACGATTGACCTCGACGCGGCCGGCTTCGATCTTGGCCAGATCGAGAATGTCGTTGATGATCGCGAGCAGGTCCTTGCCGGCCGACGCGATGGTCTGCGCGAACTTGACCTGTTCGTCCGTGAGATTGCCGGGCCTGTTGTCGGCGAGCAGCTTGGCGAGGATCAGGGTCGAGTTCAGCGGCGTGCGCAGCTCGTGGCTCATGTTCGCGAGGAATTCGCTCTTGTAGCTGTTCGCGCGTTCGAGCTCGGCAGCCTTGTCGATGAGCACCACTTGCGAACGCGCGAGCTCGTCGCGCTGATGCTCGAGCTGCCGCGCGATTTGCTCGAGCTGCGCGTTGGTCTGCTCGAGCTCGCTCTGCTGGTTCTCCAGCTGTGCGCGCGACGCCTTCAGCGCGTTGCTCTGTTCCTCGAGTTCTTCGTTGCTGACGCGCAATTCCTCCTGCTGCGTCTGCAGTTCTTCGGCCTGCTGCTGCGTCTCCTCGAGCAGTTCCTGCACGCGGCCGCGATCCTTCGCGGTGCGCACGGCGAGCGCGAACGCTTCGGCCGCACGCTGCAGCAAATCTTTCTCCGGTTCGCCGACCGCACGCAGGAAACCCAGTTCGATGACGGCGTGCACGACGCCGTCGACGCTCGCGGGCAGGATCAGGAGTTCGGCGACATCGCCGCGGCCGAGACCGGACCGCAACGGCAGATAGCCCGGCGGCAAATGGCGCAGGTGCAGCAGTCTGCGGTCCTTGATCGCCTGGCCGACCAGCCCCTCGCCGAGACGCTGCTCCGCCGCTTCGGGCACACCGTCCGGCGCATGCGCGGCGACCGCGTGGAAACGGCCGCCGCCGCTGAGCACGTAGACCGTGCCGGCCGGCGCATCGAGGAAGCGCGACAGGAAGCCCAGCGCGTTCTCGCCAATCGACTGCAGTCCCTGTTCGCCGAGCAGACGCTCGGCGAGCCCGGCCTGGCCGCGCCGCACCCAGGCCTCGGTTTCGCGCGAGCGATAGTCGCGCGAAGTCACGATCGCCGCGAGCACGATGAGCACGAACAGCGCGCCGCCGCCGCCGATCGACACCCAGACCGTGCGATCGGAGGCATCGCGCCACTCGCGCTGCTGCTCCTCCTGCTTGCTCCGCTCGTTGACTTCGATGTCGCGCACGAGCGCACGCAGGCGATCCATCACGAGGCGACCGCGATCGCTCGCGAACATGACCATCGCTCGCGCACTGTCGCCATCGCGGCGCAGTTGGATGGTTTCCTCGAGTTCGGTAAATTTTTCCGCGACGATCCGCTGCAATGCCTCCAGGCGCCGCCGCTGTTCCTCGTCACCGGCGATGAGGTCCTGCAGATGTCGCTGCGTGGCCGCGCTTTCCCCCTTGGCCGCGGCATACGGTTCCAGATACCGCGCTTCACCGCTGAGCAGATAGCCGCGCTGACCGTTTTCCGCGTCTTTCATGGCCGACAGCAGCTCGCCGAGTCCGACGAGAATGGCCGCCGAACGCTGCACGCGCTCGGCGGTGACCGTGCGATTTACCAGAGCTTGGTAGGAGAACCATGCAATGAGCACGACCGCCGCGATCGCCAGCGTGAAGCCGATGAGCGCTTTCGGAGGCAGGAATCCGAGCGCGCGGAGGCCGCGCTGTTCGTCCGCCGCAATCGGATCGGCCATGCAGAAACCTTCGTCGGTGGAGCACGGGAGCGGATCGGGGATACTGCCTCAAGGCAGAGCTCGCCGTCCTCCGGGCAACATGCGCTCGGGGCGCCCTTCGGTCGAAGGGCACGCCTCGATCCCCTGCGGACGCCGCACGCCCACTCGCGAAAAACCACATATCCCGCGTGATCGGGACGTGATGAACGCAGATGGTGCAGCGCGGCGGGCAGCCTGCGCCCGCCGCGTCCGCGAGATTGCGAGACTCCGCTAGAAGTCGCGACGGCCCGGCGCGCGGAATGCGCTGCCGTCGTCGCGGCGTTCGTTACCGGAGGCGCGCGACGCCGTCGGCGGCGTTTCCTCGTCGGTGCTCTCGCCGCGCGCCTCCGCGGCGGCCTTGCGATGGGCGTTTCCGCGCGCCTCGCCGCCGCGACGGCCGATCGCCGCCATGTGTTCGCGGTTCTGGCTCACGGCCTCGCCGCCCTTGCGGCCGGCTTCACGCGCTTCTTCCGAGGTGAATTCGTGCGCAGTGCCGCGCGCATGCGCCGCCCGTCCGCCTTCGCTGGCAATCGCACGCTGCCGGTTTTCATCCATCGAGGCGAAGCCGCGCCGGCTCGTACCGCTGCTCTCCGTCCGGCGTTCGGCCGAGGCTTGGCGGCTGTCGTCACCGCCGGTCTGTGCCGAGGCATCAGGTTTGCGCTGGTCGTTCGGGTTCATGGGTCTCTCCATTGTTGGCCCTTCGTCTCCCGCTGCGACCGCCCTGCCATGTACGCGAGACGTGGGCCGATATGTCGGGGCGGCGTGGGAACTACCGCAATGACCATGCCAGCCGCACTCAGCAGCGGCGTCGCGTTCAGGCATCCCCAAACCCCATGCTGCGACGCGACAGAATTCGGAATCCCTTTCCGAAATCGTGGAGAAAATTCACCAGCCTCTGCCTTGCAGGCATTCTAGTCCCCTGAAGCGGCGCTGCGACGATTTCGCGAGCGGACGCGACAGCCGCGCAAAACAGCGCGCGAGCGGCCCCGGGCCGACGTTCGGCCGGGTCGATCCTGACCCGGGCCAAGACCGCGACGGCGCGGCTCGCTTCAGGCTTGCCGAAGGGAATCGCCGGAAAACGACCCTCGAAAGCGAAACGCCGATTCACGATTCCGCGCCGGCGCCGCACGGCGCCGCGACATCGACGCATGGCCCTCGCCGGCCGCAGCAGCCATTCGTATACATTGCATCGCCACCCCGTCACCGCGACGCTCGCGCGAATCGCAAGTGCGGGCATTCGCGACCGCGAGCCGCGAAGCGGCCGCTTGACGCCGAGGCAGCGGAACCGCAGAGAATCCGGCTTCGATGGCCGCCCGGATCGCGATGGACTTCGACCCGCCCTACCCGTTCGCCTCGACGAGCAGCGCTGCGCAGGCCTTTCTCTACGTGCTGCCCTGCCACGGCGAAGACTGGCTCAAGCTCGGGTTTTCGCGCGACCCGCTCGCCCGCCTGCAATCGCTGCATCCGCGCTTCTTCGAATTCTTCGACATCAATCTCGCGTTCGCGATCCAGACCGACACCGTGCGTGAAGCCCGTGCGCTCGAAACGCGCTTCGGCCGCGCGCTGCGCGATCACGGCGCGCCGGCGCCATTGACCGTCGTGCCGGCCGCGGGCGGCAGCACCGAGTGGTATCGCGGCGCCTACGGCTGGCTCGCCGCCGCGGCCGACACGCTGGAGAGCGACGGCTATCGCGTGCATCGGCCGTTGCGCCCCTGGATACGCGCACGCCTGCTCGCCAGTGCGGAGCTGCTCTACGCCTGGACGGCGCTGCTGCCGCCGGACACACTGCAGGCACGCGGCAGCGCGAGCCGCACGAGTTCGGCGCAACGCCGCGTCGCGGACGTGCTCGACGCGTATCGCGCCGCCGACATCGACCTCGCACGCTGGCTGCCGGCCACCGTGCTCGACTGGCACGACGCGGCGAGCCTGTACGGACCGCGTGCCTGAACCGGGCGCCGCAGCCGGCCGCCATCCGGCAAGCGACTTGCAGCAAGGCCGCTCGAGCGGTCAACGGAGCGGCCATGAGCCTCGCGAGCTATCGACGCAAACGGGATTTCTCGCGCACGCGCGAACCGCAGCCGGATGCGCCGGCGGGCCGCGGCGCGCGCAGCCTGTTCGTCGTGCAGCTGCATCACGCGCGACGCCGGCACTACGACGTGCGCCTGCAGGTCGGCGATACGCTCAAGAGCTGGGCCGTGCCGAAAGGGCCGAGCTTCGATCCGGCGGTCAAGCGCCTCGCGGCCGAAGTCGAGGACCACCCGATCGCCTATGCCGATTTCGAAGGCGAGATTCCGCAGGGCGAATACGGCGGCGGCCACGTCGCGCTGTTCGATCGCGGCGTCTGGAGCAGCGACGGCGACGTCGAGGCGCAGTTGCGCAAGGGTCATCTGCGTTTCGAGCTGTTCGGCGAACGGCTCAAGGGCAGCTGGCATCTGGTGCGCACGCGCCGGGGTCGCGGCGAACGTCCCGACTGGCTGATGTTCAAGGAACCCGACGCCTACGCCGGCAGGCTCGAGGCCGACGACCTGCTCGACGGTGTCCGTGCACCGTCGGATCAGGGCGGCACGAAGCCGCCGCGACGCGCCGCCGCGACGCGCCGTGCTGCACCGCGCGCGCGCCGCGGCCGCCGTATCGACTGGGAAAAGCGCGCACTTGCGACCATCGGCGCGCGGCGTGCGCGCCTGCGCGACGAAGCGTTCGAGCCGCAGCTCGCGCAACTCGCGCCCCGTCCGCCCGACGGCGACGACTGGCTGCACGAACTCAAATGGGATGGCTACCGGCTCGTCGCCGTGATTCGCGGCGGAAAGGCGCGGCTGTGGTCGCGCAACGCGATCGAATGGACCGCCAAGCTGCCCGACATCGCGACGGCGCTGGAGCGCCTCGGCGTGGACGAGGCCGCGCTCGACGGCGAGCTCATCGCCGGCAGCGGCGCACACGCGGATTTCGGCGTGCTGCAATCCACACTCGCCGGCGATGCGCAGGCCCGCCTGAGCTACGTGCTGTACGATCTCGTGCACCTGGCCGGCATCGACCTGCGCGCAAGTCCGTTGCGCGCGCGCAAGGCGCTGCTGGCCGAGCTGCTCGCGAAACCGCCGGCGCACCTGGCCTACAGCTCGCACGTCGAAGGCGACGGCGCGGCCGCGTTCGAGCTCGCGACGAGCCGGGACTTCGAAGGCATCGTCGCCAAGCGCGCCGGCGCGCCGTACCGGGCGGGACGCGGCGACGACTGGCGCAAGATCAAGCGCGCGCACAGCGACGAATATGCCGTGGTCGGCTATACCGCGCCGCGCGGCAGCCGTACCGGCTTCGGTTCGCTGCTGCTCGCCCGCTGGGCCGACGGCGACTGGCGTTTCGCCGGCCGCGTCGGCTCCGGTTTCGACACCGTGCAGATGCAGCGGATCGCCGCCGCACTGCCGCGCCGCACCAGCGCGACGCCGAGCGTGTCGGTCGATGCGATCGACACCGACCTGCGCACGGCACGCTGGTTCGCGCCCGCGTTCGTGGTCGAAGTCTTCAGCCGCGGCGAAGGCCGGCAGGGTCTGCTGCGCCAACCCTCTCTCAAGGCGATACGCATGGACAAGACGATTGCCGATCTGCGCGGCGACGCGCGCAAGACCCCGCGCAGCGCCGCTTCGCGACAGCGCGGCGCGGCCGGCACCGCCGCCCCGAAGGCGCGCGGCGAAGCGGCGTCGCGCGACCGCGACTCCACGACGGCGCGCCGGTCGGCGGCGCGGAAAAAGAACGCCGACGCGATCGTTGTCACGCATCCCGACCGGGTGGTATTTCCCGACGACGGCATCCGCAAGCAGGAGGTCTTCGACTACTACCGCGCCGTCGCGCCGTGGCTGCTGCGCGAGATCGAGGGGCGGCCGCTGTCGGTCGTGCGCTGTCCCGACGGCATCGCGCAGGCATGTTTTTTCCAGAAGCATCTGACTGCCGGCATCAAGCATGTCGATCGCGTGCGCATCAAGGAAGAATCGGGCAAGACCCGCGACTACCTCGTCGTCAACGACGAGCGTCAGTTGCTCGAGCTCGTGCAGTTCAACGCACTCGAGTTCCACCCCTGGGGTTCGACCGCACAGCGACCCGATCGTG
>CAMLSI010000259.1 GCA_946482585.1 uncultured Lysobacteraceae bacterium | reverse complement strand
TCTCGACATCAAAGTGGTGCGGATCTTCAACACCTACGGTCCGCGCATGTACGTCGACGATGGTCGCGTCGTCAGCAATTTCATCGTCCAGGCGCTTCGCGGCGATGACGTCACGCTGTACGGCGACGGCAGCCAGACGCGCTCGTTCTGCTACGTCGACGATCTGATCGAGGGACTGCTGGCCGCGATGGACATGCCGGCCGGGTTCACCGGTCCGGTCAACGTCGGCAATCCTGCCGAATTGAGCATGCGCGCGCTCGCCGAACGCGTGCTGCAGCTCAGCGGCAGCGCGTCGCGCATCGTCCATCGCGCGCTGCCGCCGGACGATCCGAAAGTGCGCCGGCCGGACATCAGCCTCGCCCGGCACGCGTTGGGCTGGCAGCCCAACGTGTCGCTCGACGAGGGGCTCACGCAGACGATCGCGTACTTCCGCGCGCGCCTGGATGCACGAGGCAGCGACGGCCGATGAGGGCGGAACGAACGGCGATCATCGTCGCGGGCATGCATCGCAGCGGCACGTCGGTGACGACGCGCATCATCAACAGGCTGGGCGCGGAGATTGCCCGCGAACTGATTCCCGCCGGCATCGGCAACGAGCGCGGCCACTGGGAGTCGCGGGCCGTGCAGGATCTGCACAACCGTCTGCTCGCGGCACTCGGTTCAGACGTGTATTCGCCGGTGAACGTCCCGGCCGACTGGTTCGGCAGCGGCGACGCGCGGCAGTGGACCGCCCGGATACGCGATCTGGTCGCCGACGAATATGCCGCGTCGCCGTTCTTCGTGCTGAAGGACCCGCGCATCGCACTGTTTCTTCCGCTCTGGTCGGAAGCGCTGCGCGAATCGTCGATCGCGCCGCGATTCGTGCTGCCGTTCCGGCACCCCGATGCCGTCGCGACATCGCTGGAAGAACGAGAGCGCCGGCTCGACAGCGGCAACGCGCTGCCGCATGCGCAGGGCATCGCGGTCTGGCTTCGCTATGTGCTGGCGGCAGAGAAATTCACGCGCGGCCAGGTGCGCACGTTCGTCGACTTCGGCAAGGTGCTCGCCGATTGGCGTGCGGAATTCGCGCGCATGGGTCGGCAGCTCGGCGTGGACTGGCCGAACTGGCCGCAGGCGGGTGCCGAGATCGACGACTTCCTCGATACCGGAGCTCGCAGCCCTGACAGGACCGGCCCTGCGAATGACGTTGCCGGGATCTGCCGCCATGTCTACGCCGGCCTGACGCAGGCGGTCGTCGAGCCGCATGCGGCGCTCCCGGCATTCGACGTCGCGGCGCAGGCCATCGGCGTGGCCGAAGACCTGCTCGGCCCTTACATCGTCGCCAGGGAACGCGTATTCGGCGACCTGCGTCAGCGCGCGGATGCCGCCGCGCGACGACACGACCTCGAACGCGCGGACATGCACAGCCGGTTCGCTGCCGAGATCGGTCTGCGCGATACGCGCATCGCGGAGGCGGCCGAGCACGCGCGACGCCTCGAAGAAACCGTCAGGGCGCTGGAGCAGGAACGCCGCGACGCGCTGGACTACGCCGGATCGCTGCAGAAGGAACGCAGCGACGCCGTCGACTATGCGAAATCGCTGGAGCGGGAACGCAGCGATGCGGTCGACTACGCGAAATCGCTCGAGCAGGTTCGCGATCGCGCCTTCGAGAGCGAGGCGGCGCGCCAGCGCGAGCACGCGGCGCTGCAGAAGGAACGCAGCGACGCCGTCGACTATGCGAAATCGCTGGAGCGGGAACGCAGCGATGCGGTCGACTACGCGAAATCGCTCGAGCAGGTTCGCGACCGCGCCGTCGCGAGCGAGGCGGCGCGCCAGCGCGAGTACGCGGCGCTGCTGGCCCGGTTCAGCGCGGAAATCGAGCAGCGCGACGCGCGTCTCGCGGAGGCGGCCGCGCACGCCCGGCGCATGGACGACAGAGTCGCGCTGCTGGAGCGCGAGCACGGCAACGCCTCCGACTACGCCAAAGCGCTGGCACAGGATCGCGACCGCGCCCTCGACTATGCCGAGTCGCTCAAAGACAGCCGCGATGAAGCGCTCGCGTACGCGCAGGCGCTGGAGCAGGCGCGCGACGAAGCAACGCAGCAACAGCGCTCGGACCTGCTGGCGCGCACGGGCGTGCCCGTGTTCTTCACGATCGCCTCGCGCAACTATCTGGCTTACGCCATCACGTTGATGCAGTCAGTCGCCGCGCATTACCCTGACGCGCCGAGATACCTGATACTGGCCGACCGCGCCGACGACGATTCCCTCGTCGGCGTCCCGTTCGAGACCATCGCGGCCGAAGCGCTCGCGCTGCCGGATTTCGACGCGTTCGCGTTCCGCTACACCATCATGGAGTTCAATACGGCGATCAAGCCGTATGCCTTCGCCCATCTGCGTCGACGGCATCCGGCTGCGGGCATCGTCTATCTCGATCCCGATGTCCTCGTGGTCGAGCCGCTCACCGAGGTCGAAACCGCGTTTGCCGGCGGCGCACTGGCGGTGCTGACGCCGCATCTCGTCGATCCCGTCGACGACGATCGTCAGCCCGGCGAGCGCGAGATCCTCGTGAGCGGCACCTACAACTGCGGGTTCGTCGCGATCGGCGTTCACGCCGAGGCCGACCGCCTGATCGCCTGGTGGGCGGATCGCCTCGAATTCGGCGCGTTCAGCGATACTGCGGCGGGACTGTTCACCGACCAGAAATGGATCGACCTCGTGCCGGGCCTGTTTCCGCAGGTCCATATCCTGCGCGACCGAGGGTACAACCTGGCTTACTGGAATTTGTCGCAACGCCCGGTGACGCAGCATGGACCTTACTGGTATGCGGGACGGCAGCGACTCGCCTTCGTCCATTTCAGCGGCGTCGATGTGGATCATCCGGCGCAATTCTCCAAGCACCAGAATCGGCACACGCGGGCGACGATCGGAAAATTGCGCCCTCTTTACGCGGAATACCTCGATCGGCTGGCTGCCAACGGCCATGCCCGACACCGCTCCAAACCCTACGCGTTCGGCCGATTCGCCGACGGCGAGCCGATCTGCGACCCCGTGCGCGCGGTGTACCGGCGCTATTTCGACAAAGGGGCGGCACAGCCGCAACGCGATCCGTTCTCGATGGATCGCGGACTGTACGACCTGCCTTGCGACGAACTGCCCGTACGCGCCGACGCACCGATCACCCGCCTGATGTACGCCGCGTGGATGCTGCGGGCCGACCTCCGGCACGCATTCGACCTCGTCCAGCCGGAAGGCAGGCGCGGGTTCATCCGCTGGTTCGCCCGCGCCGCCCGGACCGAGATGGGCGTTCCGGAGCGGCATCTCGAACCGGCGCGCCACGCGCTGACCGTGCACGGGGCCGATGAGGCGCGCGATTGCGCCGTGGAACGGCGGCGTTCCGCGGCGAGCCCCGCAAGCCGTGCCGCGTCCGCCTGCCTGGATGTCATCAACTGGAGCTGTCACTTTCGGCTGGCGCTGCGGTGCTACGCGCTGATTCCGGAGAAAACGCGGATGCGCGTTCGCCGGCGGCTCGAGCGAATCGCGGGAAGGCCCGCGACAGTCGCTCCGCCGTCGATCGTGCGGGACAAGACGGGCATCAATCTGGTGGGCTATGCGCACGGCGAATTCGGCGTTGCCGAAGTGCTGCGCCGCTATGCGCATGCGCTGCAGGGCGGGGGAGTGCCGTTCGTCGTGCGCAATTTCGACACCGGCGTGGCGAGCCGGCAAGGCGATCGCAGCATGCAGCGTTTCCTGTCGGAGGAGTGCCGCCACGACGTGAACCTGTTCTGCATCAATGCGGACCAGATGCCGATCGCGCGCGAGCAGCTGGGGGATGCGGTCTTCGCCGGCCGCTACAACATCGGCTGCTGGTTCTGGGAGCTGGAAAAATTCCCCGAGCAGTGGCACGGCGCGATCGACATCGTCGACGAGATCTGGGTGACGTCGCCGTTCGTGCGCGACGCGATTGCCGCCTGCACGCACAAGCCGGTGCACATCGTGCCGGTCGCGCTCGCCGCGAATCTGCCCGAGCACTATTCGCGAAGCCAGCTCGGATTGGCCGAGGGTGTCTTCCTGTGTCTCTTCAGTTTCGACTTCAACTCCTTCGTCGTGCGCAAGAATGCCGAAGGCGTGATCGCTGCGTTCCGCCGCGCGTTCGCCGATGGGCGCCGCGACGTGCGCCTGGTGATCAAGACCACCAATGGCGAACGGTTCCCGGAGGCATTGCGCCGGCTGATCGACATCGCCGCGGACGACGATCGCATCGAGGTGCGCGACGGATTTCTCGACCGCCGCGGCATGTGGGCGTTGCAGGCGTCGTGCGACTGCTACGTCTCGCTGCACCGCTCCGAAGGCCTGGGCCTGGGCATGGCCGAATGCATGCTGCTGGGCAAGCCGGTCGTCGCGACCGCGTATTCCGGCAACCTCGCGTTCATGGACGCGGACAACAGCTGCCTCGTCGGATACACGCTGATTCCGGTCGAGGAAGGCGAGTATCCGGCCTGGCAAGGCCAGCACTGGGCCGAGCCGGACATCGGTCAAGCCGCTGCCTATCTGCAGCGGCTGGCCGACGACCCGATCTATGCGCGACAGGTCGGGGACAACGCGAAGACGAGCGTGAGCCGGCGCCTTTCGACGGCGGCGAGCGTTACGGCGGTGAAAGCGCGGCTCGCCGACATTCGACGGCAACGATTCCGCTGATCGCGGCGCCGGCGAAGAGCTGATCCCCGCTGCCGAGGATCGAGGCCGCTCCTCCGCGATCGCCGCCTTCGACCGCGCGGATATCGACGTCGCGCAGGTAGGACCAGTCGCAGTCGCCGTTGTTGGCTGGACCGGGCGTTATGTCCAGCCGCAGCACGCCGCCCGGAGCGACCTGCACCGGGCCGAGTTCGAAGCGGCGCGCCGGGCGCAGCGCGGCATCGGCGAACGGGTCATACCGGTACGCCGGCAGCGCGCCGCCCGTGCCGCCGGACACGGTGACCTCCACGCCGTCGCCGCCGCCGCAGCCGGCGGTCGTGAACGCGTTGGGGACGATGCCGATCTCACCGGAGACGACATAAGTGCCCGCGCCGGGCGTGAAGTCGAGCTGCGCAGGGCTGTGCAGGAACAGGACGCGATGTCCGTCCACATCCAGGATGCGGCCGGCGGTGCTGGAGGCCTGCGGCAGGTGCGAGACCCCGGGAAACAGCGCGTCGCGCATCGTCGGCGGCAGTTCGGCGCGGGGGCGGCGCGGCTGCTGCGTCACGTTCCACCGGATCTCGCCGGCGAACAACGGCTGCAGCGCGGCGCGCTGCGGAAGCAGGCGGAAGCGCCGGACGGCGGGCAGTTCCGCGCCGATGAACAGGCGCACGTAGTCGTCGAGTGACTGCACCAGCGGCGATACCAGGAAACCGCCCGGTGCGGCGCCGCGTCCGAGCCGGAAGCGCTGGACCGTGCCGTCGGCGAGTTCCAGCTCGATCTGCTGCCCCGGCTCGCGCAGCATGGTTGCGAGCGCTTTGCCCGCAACGGTGAGTTCGGAGCGCACGGCCAGGACCGCCACGGTTTCGGGCGTGGTCGGCAGCTCGTTCCATTCGCCCCATGTCGCATGCCGCCAGCCGGCGTCCGTCGGCGGCGGTGCCGCGGACGCGGCATTCCTCTCCAGCAGCAGGTAGGATTTTTCCACGAGTACCGGATGATAATTTCGGTACAACGCCATGAAGGCCTGCGCGTTCTCGCTCGTCGGCAGGTTGCCGTCGATCGGCGAATACGCCAGCAGCACGAAATCGGTGCGGTCAGGACCGCTGTACATGTCCGCATTCAGTTGCTGCAGACGCGGCGTGTAGGCGCCGTAGCCCTGGAACACGGGCGACGGCCGGTACGCGAAGCCGTTGATGATGACGACTCCCTGCTGCGTGCCGACGAGATCGACGGTGCGCTTGCCGACAGCGGCGCGCGTCAGCGGCAGATCGAGCCGGACGCGTTCCCGGTCCAGCGCTGCCTCCAGTGCGGGCCGATAGGCGAGCGGATGCACGAGCAGGAACGCGTTGTTCGCCAGGACCCCGAGGCTGATGACCGCCATGTCGCCGGGCCTATGGTTCTTGCCCGCATTGACGGTCCAGTCGGCAATCGGCACGGCCGCGAGGGCCACTGCCAGACACGCGGCCCGCAGCCACGGCGTTGCTGCAGGCGTCATCGCCGACAGCAGCGGCAGCGCGAGCAAGACCGTCAGCGCGAAGATGGACACGTGCGAATCGGCGCGCGTGAAGCCGGCACGCCACGCGATGAAGATCGCGAGGCCGCAGAGCGCGACGCATGAAAGCCGGGTGAGGTCGCGACGCGCGCGCCATGCCGCCCACAGCCCGACACCGCCGCAACCGCCCAGCACCGCCGCGCCGTAGACGTCGAAACGCAGCGGCGGAAACTGGCCCATCGCCGCGGTGTAGCCGCGGGAGATCTCGAACACCGTGGCGACGAAGCGGGGCAGGTCGCCGAAGCGCTGGCCGCTCGCCAGCCACAGCGAGAGCGCGCAGAACGGAACGAGCAGCAGCCAGGCAACCGCATGACGCGGCTGGCGCGCGCGCAGCAGCACCAGGCTTCCGGCGAACCACAAGGCGACGATGAGCAGCAAGCTGCTCATCTTGATCAGCAAGAGGGTCGCCACGTACAGCGACGCGACGACGAGCAGCAGCCATAGCGCGCGCCGGCGTCCGGCGGCAGCGTGCGCGTGCAGGCCGACGAGCGCGAACACCGGCATGGCCAGCCACACCGGATCGGCGCACGGCGTGGTGAACAGGACGGCCGCTGCAAGCACGAGGCGTTCGGGCCAGCGCAGCACGTACCAGCCGTTCGCGAACAGGAAAGCGGCCGCAGCGGCGAGCGCGATCTGTGCCGCGACGAAAGCGCCGTAGCTCGCCGGGTCGCTGGCGTTGAACGGAGAGAGATAGCCGAGCGGGCCGTAGGTAAACGCGATGTCGCTGCCCCAGCGCAGGCCGTGCAGGCTCGCCCAGCGGATGACCATCGTCCACGAGGGATCGAGCTCGTCCCCCGCCACCGAACCGCCGAAACGCACGCTCGCGACGAGAAACAGCAGACCGGCGAGCGCCGCCGCAACGAGGTCCAGCGTCGCGACGGCGCGCGTGCGCGACGGTTTCTGCGGATCGTTGACGCTCATGCCGTAGACCTCGCGCAGACATCGTGACGACGTATCCGGCCCGGAGTGATCGCGGCGTGTGGATGTACACCTGTCCGCGACGGGCAGCATTCGTCAGCGGCTGCGCGCAGGCATCGGCAACGGTGAAGACTCACGCCAGGATCTCTCGGCTCGGGTAGCGGTTGGGCGAGCGACATGCCAGCGAACAGGGTACGAAACCGACGATGGTAGTGCAGCCTGCAGGTTGCTCGAACAGCCGCACCGCTCGGACGCCGGACCGGCGTTCCGCCCGGGGACCCGCAACGGCCGTTCCCGCCGTGCTCGCACCGGCCGTCGTGATCCCTA
>CAMLSI010000258.1 GCA_946482585.1 uncultured Lysobacteraceae bacterium | reverse complement strand
CAGTGCGAGCGGCGGTGCGTTCACGACGACGTACGCATCCGCTGTTGTTCGCGCTGCAGGCTCTCGCGCAACGCCGCGGCGGCCTGGCCGCGATGGCTCAGGCGGTTCTTGTCGCCGGCCTCGAGTTCCGCCGCGGAAATCGAGTATCCCTGCGGTTGGAACAGCGGGTCGTAGCCGAAGCCGCCGTCGCCGCGCGGCTGATGCAGCACGCGGCCGTACCAGCGCCCTTCGGCGAGGATCGGCGAGGGGTCTTCGGCATGGCGCAGCAGTACGAGACAGCAGTAGAAGTAGGCGCTGCGCCGCGCGTCGGGCAGATCGCGCAATGCCTCGAGCAGCCGCGCATTGTTGGCGTCGTCGTCGCCGTGGCGACCGGCGTAGCGCGCCGAATGCAGGCCGGGCGCGCCGGCCAGTGCGTCGACACAGAGCCCCGAATCATCGGCGAGCGCGGGCAGGCCGGTCGCACGCGCGGCATGGCGCGCCTTGATCAGCGCATTTTCCACAAACGTGAGACCGGTCTCGTCGGCGTCACAGACGCCGCGGTCGGCCTGGGGAATCAGGGCCAGGTCCAGTGCGCTGAACAACACGCGCAGTTCAGCGAGTTTTCCGCGGTTGCCGCTGGCCAGGACGATCGTGTTCATAGCGATGGCGAGCGTCAGTCGGCCAGCGCGGCGCGCTGGGCGGCGACGAGTTCGGTCACACCCTTGCCGGCGAGATCCAGCATGGCCTGCAGTTCGTCGGCGCGGAACGCATGGCCTTCGGCAGTGCCCTGGAGTTCGATGAAGCCACCGCCGTCGTTCATGACGACGTTCATGTCGGTATCGCAGTTCGCGTCTTCGGCGTAGTCGAGATCGAGCATGGGAACGCCGTTGACGATGCCGACCGAAACCGCGGCGATCGCGCCGAAGATCGGGTCCTTCTTGACCAGGCGCCTGGCCTGCAGCGAGCGGATCGCATCGACGAGCGCGACATAGGCGCCGGTGATCGCCGCGCAGCGCGTGCCGCCGTCGGCCTGGAGCACGTCGCAGTCCAGCGTGATCGTGCGTTCGCCCAGGGCTGCGCGGTCGACGCAGGCGCGCAGGCTGCGCCCGATCAGCCGCTGGATTTCCATCGTGCGCCCGCCCTGGCCGCCACGTGCGGCTTCGCGCTGGGTGCGCTCCTTCGTCGCGCGCGGCAGCATGCCGTACTCGGCCGTGATCCAGCCTTCGCCCTTGCCGCGCAGGAACGGCGGGACTTTTTCCTCGACGCTGGCGGTGCAGAGCACGCGCGTGTCGCCGCAGGCGATCAGTACGGAACCTTCGGCGTGGCAGGTGTAGCGGCGTTGCAGGGACAGCGGGCGCAGCTGGTCGGGCGCGCGGCCCGAGGGGCGCTGGACTGGAGTCATGGACGATCTCTGGACAAGTCGGATTCGGCTTCGGACGGTGGAACCCCTTGAGTCAAGGGGGCGGCCAGACGCGTGCGGCGCACGGGTTCGGCGGGGTTGTGGAGACGTGCAGTACGGCAAACGAACCGTGCCGCAGACACGGTTCAGGCCTTCAAAAAGACGAGAACTTGGGGAAAGCGGGCGACGAGTTTACCATTGCGACCCTTTTCCCGACCGGGACCGCCATGATCCGCAGCATGACCGCGTACGCCAGTGCCGAGCGTGCGACCCCGCTGGGCCTGTTGTCGTGCGAGCTGCGTTCCGTCAATCACCGCTATCTCGAGCTGAGCCCGCGCCTGCCCGAGGAATTGCGCGCACTGGAATCGCAATTGCGCGAACGCGTCGCGGCCAAGCTCACGCGCGGCAAGGTCGATCTCGGCATGCGCCTGCGCAGCAACGGCGCCGCCGCCTCCGGTCTCGAATTCAACGAAACGCTACTGGCCCAGCTCGAGCAGGCGGCTGCGCGCCTCGCGCCGCGTTTCCCGAATCTCTCCACGGAATTCGTCGGCCTGCTCGCCGTCGATGGCGTGCTGGTGAAACCCGAAGTCGATCAGAGCGAACTGCACGCGGAAGCGCTCGCGCTGCTCGATCAGGCCCTCGACGACATGGTCGCGACGCGCCTGCGCGAAGGCGAGCGCCTCGCCGGCTTCATCGGCGAGCGTCTCGACGGCATCACTGCCGTGGTCGCGCAGGTCCGCGGCTGGCTGCCCGAGATCCGCGCGGCGCTGCGGCAGAAGCTCGAGGCCAAGCTAGCTGACTTTCGTCAGGGCACCGATCCGACGCGGCTCGAGCAGGAACTCGTGCTGCAGCTCTCGCGCATCGACGTGGACGAGGAACTCGATCGCCTCAGCGCGCACCTGGCCGAAGCGCGGCGCATCCTGAAGCTCAGCGACGCCAACGGCCGCCGGCTCGATTTCCTCATGCAGGAATTCAATCGCGAAGCGAACACGCTGGGATCGAAGTCGGTCGACCAGCGTACGACCCAGGCCGCTGTCGAGCTCAAAGTGCTGATCGAGCAGATGCGCGAGCAAGTGCAGAACATCGAGTAGATGACGATGCCCGGCACCCTGTTCATCGTCGCGGCGCCCTCGGGGGCAGGCAAGTCCAGCCTCGTCAACGCGCTGCTCGAGCGCGAACCGGGCATCGTGCTGTCGATCTCGCATACGACGCGTCCGCCGCGGCCGAACGACAAGGACGGTGTTCACTATCACTTCGTCAAGCGTGCCGAGTTCGAGCTGCTGATCCAGAAAGACGCCTTCCTCGAGCACGCCGAAGTATTCGGCAATCTCTACGGCACCTCGCGCGCGACCGTCGCCGAGCGTTTCGCGGCGGGTCACGATGTGCTGCTCGAGATCGACTGGCAGGGCGCGCAGCAGGTGCGCAAGAAGCTGCCCTGCGTGAGCATCTTCATCCTGCCCCCGTCGCGCGAAGAGTTGCTGCGCCGCCTGCGTTCGCGCGGTTCGGACAGTGAGGCAGTCATCGCGCGCCGCACCGCCGAGGCACGCGCCGAGATGGCGCATTGCCGCGAATTCGACTACATCATCGTCAATGACGATTTCGCGACGGCGCTGGCGGAACTCCGAGCCATCGTCACGAGTCAGCGCCTGCGCTGCGAAAATCAGCTCGCCCGTCACGAGGCGCAGATCGCCGATCTGCTGAAACCCGACTGAATGCAGCCGCTTCCTCCGCCGCCGGGCATGGCTTAAGGTAGTCCGGTTTTTGCGCCGCCGTCACGTCGGCCGGCGTATCTGCGTTCCGCACGCTCGCCGCCGCAGTGCGATGGCGAACTTCCCGGCCACGGCCGCCGTACCGACGAGACATATCCAGATACCGTGCCCATGAGTGCAGAATCCGCATCGGCCACCGATGCACTCGTCCGGATCCGCGGCCTGCGCACGCGGCTCGGCGCCAAAGTGATCTTCGACGGCGTCGATCTCGACATTCCGCGCGGCCGGGTCACGGCGATCATGGGGCCGAGCGGAACCGGCAAGACGACCCTGCTGCGCCACATCACGGGCCAGCTCGTGCCCGATGCCGGCGAGATCGTCGTCGACGGCCACGACCTCGCACGCCTCGACCGCAACGACTTGTTCGACCTGCGCGAGCGCATCGGCTATCTGTTCCAGAACTCGGCGCTGCTGACCGACTTCAGCGTGTTCGAGAACGTCGCGTTTCCGCTGCGCCAGCACGCCCGGCTGCCGGAAGAGCTGATCCGCAACATCGTTCTGCCCAAGTTGCAGGCCGTCGGCCTGCGCGGCGCGGCCGACCTGATGCCGGCGGAGCTGTCGGGCGGCATGGCGCGCCGCGTCGCGCTGGCCCGCGCCATCGTGCGCGACCCCATGCTGCTGATCTACGACGAGCCCTTCGTCGGGCTCGACCCGATCGCGCTGAACCAGGTGCTCAAGCTGATCCGCGTGCTCAACAAAACGTTGGGGCTGACCAGCATCGTCGTCGCGCACGAGTTGTCCGCGATCAGTCGCGTCGCCGACCAGATCTATCTGATCGCGGCCGGCAAGGTCGCTGCGCACGGCGCGGCGGAAGAGCTCGTGCGCGGCGATACCGACTGGACGCGCCAGTTCTTCGGCGGCGAGGCCGACGGTCCCGTGCCGTTCCACTATCCGGCCCGCGACTATGCGGCCGACCTCGGTTTCACGAAGGGGCGCGCATGAGCGACAAGCCGGTTCGCAGCAGTCTGATCGGCGACGGCCTCGCACAGATCGGCGCGTTGGGGCTGTTCCTGCTGCAGGTGCTCGCGGCGCTGCCGCGCAGCCTGCGCCATTTCGCCGAGACCGTGCGCCAGATCTTCTTCGTCGGTGCGATGAGTCTGGTCATCATCGTGACCTGCGGCCTGTTCATCGGCCTCGTGCTCGGTCTGCAGCTCTACGAGGTGCTGTCGCGCTTCGGCAGCACCGCATCGGTCGGTACTGTCGTCGCGATCGCGCTGTACCGCGAACTCGGTCCGGTCGTCACCGCGCTGCTGTTCGCCGGACGCGCGGGCACGTCGATCACGGCCGAGATCGGCCTGATGCGCGCGACCGACCAGCTCGCGGCCATGGAGATGATGGCGGTCGATCCGCTCGCCTACGTGGTCGCGCCGCGCTTCCTCGCCGGCATCGTCGCGATGCCGCTGCTCGCGAGCATCTTCAACGCGCTCGCGATCTTCGGCTCGCACCTGGTCGCGGTGACCTGGCTCGGCCTCGACAACGGTACGTTCTGGTCGAACATGACGGGCGCGGTCGACGTCTGGACCGACGTGATGAACGGCGTCTGGAAAAGCGTCGTGTTCGGCGGCGTCGTCACCCTGGTGGCGACCTTCCAGGGCTATTCGACGGCGCCGACCAGCGAAGGCGTCGCCTATGCGACGACGCGTACCGTCGTCTATTCCTCGATTCTTACCCTCGCCATCGATTTCCTGATGACGGCGTTCCTGATGTGATGCGGCGAGTGATGCCATGACCCAACGACGTTCCCACCAGATCGGCACCGGCCTTTTCATCGTGCTCGGCTTCGCCGCGCTCGGCTATCTCGCGACGCAGACGACGAGCCTCGCGAACTACCGCCAGGGCCCGACCTATGCGCTGAAAGCGCGTTTCACGAACGTGGGCCAGCTCAAGCTGCGCGCGCCTGTGAAAGTCGCCGGCGTGCGCATCGGCAGCGTCGCCGACATACAGCTCGAGCCCGACCGGCTCGAAGCGCTGGTCACGCTCGCGATCGACAATCGCTACGACCAGTTGCCCGACGACTCGGCTGCGGCGGTGTTCACCAGTGGTTTACTGGGCGATCAGTACGTTGCCCTGAAACCGGGCGGCTCGCCGGACATGTTCAAGAACGGCGACGAGATCATCCTCACGCAAAGTTCCATGCAACTCGAAGAGCTGATCGGCAAATATCTCGTCGGTAGCGGCGACAGTCCGGCCAAGAAGCCTGCAGAAGAACCGCCCGCCCCCCCTGAACCTGCGACCCGTTGAGGTAGATCCATGAGCGTTTTCCGCAAACTGCTGCCGCTGCTCGCCATCGTGTTGCTCGCGGCCTTGCCGTCCGTGCAGGCCGCCCCCGCCGACCCGAATGCCGTCGTACAAGGCATCGCTGACGATCTCGCCAAGGCGCTCGAAGGGCGCAAGGAAGAGCTGCGCAACGACCGCGACAAGCTGATCAAGCTCATCGACGGCATCGTGCTGCCGCATTTCGACATCGACTACGCCTCCATCCTCGTGCTCGGCCAGAACGCCAAGAGCGCGACGCCGGAACAGCGTACGCGCTTCGCCAAGGCGTTCTACAACTCGATCGCGCACCGCTACGCCGAAGGCCTGCTCAACTACACGCGCGGCCGCATCGACATCGCGCCGTACAAGGGTGAGCTCAACGACAAGCGCTCGCTGGTGCGTACCGAAGTCATCCTCGACGACGGCAAGCGCGTTCCGGTCGACTACGCGTTCCGCAAGACCAAGGACGGCGACTGGAAGGCCTACGACGTCGTCATAGAAGGCATTTCCTACGTGACGAACTACCGCAATCAGGTGTCGGCCGAAGTCGCCAAGTCCGGCCTCGACCAATTGATCACGCGCCTGGAAACCCAGGGCGACAAGGCCCTGGAAAGTCTCGAGAAGAATCCGAAGCAATGAGCGTTGCCGCGCAGTTGCAGTTGTCGGCACCGGCGCCGGGCGTCCTCGCGATGTCCGGCGCGCTCGTATTCGCGACGGCGGCCAAGGCATTGGCCGATGCACGGCAGGCCGTCGCACGCGGGGACGTGACCACGCTCGATCTCGCAGGACTGACGGCGAGCGACAGCGCCGGGCTCGCCGTGCTGCTCGCGCTGCGCCGCGCCGCGCGCGCGCGCGGCGCCGAACTCGCGATCACCGCATTGCCGGCGACCTTGCGCGCGCTCGCGCAACTCGGCGATGTCGAGGAATTGCTGGGTCTTCAGCGCTGAACTGGACGCCGGCGTCGTCGCGACGCCGGATGCGGTCAGTGTTTCTGCGCGTCGTCGCCGGGCGAACTGCCGGCTTCGGCGCTCTGCGGCAGCGGCTTGTTGATGCTGCGCTGCTCGTCGAGCAGCTCTTCCGGGTCGAAGTCGTCACCGACGCCCTGCAACTGCTCGATGACCTCGACCGGCGGATTGCCGTCGTAGATCTGGTAGACGCGCTGCTGGCGATACGCATCGCGGTAGAACACGTACGGATCGTAGACGCCTTCGAGCAGGCCTTCGGCCTCGATGCCGCGCGAACGCAGGGTCACGAGGAACAGCCAGGTCGGCATGTACTGCGCTTTGTATTTCAGGTCGCGATCGCTCGCGTACAGCGCGAGCGGATCGAAGAAGCGGTCGACTGGAAAGCGGAGCACGTCGCGCGCGGTCGTCGAACCGAGCAGCGGCAGCACGAGGTAGGGGCCGTCGGGCACGCCCCACTTGGCCAGGGTCGTGCCGAAATCCTGTTCCTGCAGCTTCAGTCCCATCTGGCTCGCCGGATCGAAGAACCCGACGAGGCCGAGCGTGGTATTGACGAGGAAACGGCCCGTGCTGCGCGTGAAATCCTTCGGACGGCCCTGCAGCAGGTTGTTGGCCATCGTGATCGGCATGCGCAGGTTGCTGAAGAAGTTGCTCAGCACGCGGCGCATGTTCGGTGTCGTGATCTTGCGGTAGCCGACGGCAACCGGGCGGATCACGGCCTTGTCGGCGGCGTCGTTGAACGCATACGCCTTGCGGTTCCAGCGTTCCCACGGATCGTCCGTCCGCGGTTTGGCGATGGTGCAACCGGCCAGCAGGATGCTGAAGGCGACCAGGGTCAGGGTCTTCAGCGGCTTCCAGCGCGAGGGGAATGGCATGCAAACGGCTTCCTGCAGAGCGGGGCGCGGGCGGGCATTTCGGGCCGATCTTCGCAGAATCAAGTCGTCTCTTTGTCGGGACGGGGGCCGGTGGATCACCGCAACCGGGACCGTTGAATTCGCGCGCGAACTGCGAAGTCTACACCGGGACCGGCGCCGGGGTCCAAACCCCGGTTTGCGCCGCGGCGGAAGCGCCGGCTACAATGCCGGCATACAAGCGTCTGATTTTTTTGATTTTGAGGTTCA